>CAZZYR010000258.1:0-4266 GCA_964658235.1 uncultured Acetobacteraceae bacterium
CCGTGCTGTATCGGTGGCGGACGCATGGCAGCAGCACCGGGCATGCCAAGCAGGACATTGTCATGGCGGCGACCACCGGCGCCATCCAACGGCATCTGGATCGCCTGAACACTGGCGCCTCGGTCTCGCCGGGCGTTTGGTTCAATCAGTTCCGGGTGGACTGGCCGGAGACGGATGGCCGCGTGCTGATCGTAATCCCAACCAGGAACAAGGTGGAATTGCTGCGTACGGCGGTGGAATCAATTGAGCGCACGACGCCGAAATCCCAGTACAAGCTCGTTGTCATTGATCATCAGTCCGATGACGACGCCACACTGGCGTATCTGGAGAAGATTGCTGTTAGGCACACGGTGATGCCTTACCGCGGCCCGTTCAATTTTTCCGCCATGAACAACGCCGCCGTGGCGCGGCACGGCGGCGACGCCGCGTTCGTGCTGTTCCTGAACAATGACGTGGAAGCCACACAGGACGGATGGCTGGACCGCATGCGCCGCATTGCCGCGCGCGGCGATGTGGGCGCGGTGGGCGCCTTGCTCATGTATGTGGACCGGAGCGTGCAGCATGCCGGCGTGATCCTTGGCTTCAACGATTCGGCTGATCACGCCCTGAAGTTCCAGAACGTGTTTCTTGACGACGCCGGACGGCGCAACCTTGGCTACAACTGTGCCCTGAGCTCAGTGCGCGACTACTCGGCGGTGACCGCCGCCTGCCTGATGACACGGCGCGAGGTGTTCGATCAGATTGGCGGTTTCGACGAGGAGTTTGCCATCGGTTTCAATGACACCGACCTGTGCCTGCGCATCAAGGCGGCCGGCTACCGTATCCTGTATGATGGCGCCACGATTCTTTATCATTATGAGTCCGCCACCCGCAGCCAGACAAAGCAGGTGTTCCATCCCGAGGACACCATGCGGATGATCGATCGCTGGGGCACCGCATTGCGGGAGGGGGACGCATTTTACAATCCGAATCTGAGCCTGACGACGCAGGACCACGTGCCGAGAGAGGATACCAAGTGCCGCGTGATGAACGCTCCCCGCGTGACGGTGCTGGAATTGGAGCGGTGGCAGCGGACGTGATGCAGGCCCCCGCGAACCGTAAGCAAGCCGGTCATCTTCCTTCTTCCCCTCATGCATGGCAGGACGCCCGCCATGCTCCATCCCCACGCACCCAACATCTTCGCCTCCAGCCCGCTCGACCGGCTGGATGCAAGGCGCAAAGATCAGGCCTGGATTGCCGATGCCCTGCAGTCCGACGGCGCGCGCTTCGTGCCCGTCTGGCGTGGCCGCAACCTGGTCGATGGCGATCGGGGCGCTCCGCAGGCCGCTTTTCTGCCGGGCGAGGCCGCCCGCTCACATCTGGACGGCGTGCCTTGGGCCCTGCTGGGCGGCCACGCGGGGCAGACTTTCTTTGCCCTCGACCTCAGCGCGCTCGACATGCCGTTGCCCGCGGATGCGCCGGCCCGCTTTGACGATCTGCGCCGGGTCGGCGGCCTGCTGCCGCCGGATGACGCGGCCATACTGGCCCACGCCCGCGGCCTGATGCACTGGCGCACGCGCCACCGTTTCTGCGGGGTTTGCGGCGCAGCCTGCCTGCCGCGCGATGCGGGCCACGTCATAGTCTGCGAAGGGTGCGGCGCCCATCATTTCCCGCGCACGGATCCTGCCGTGATCATGCTCGTGACCTCCGGCGAACTCGCACTGCTTGGTCATCCCGCGCGCTTCGGGGATATCCGGCTGTTCACCACGCTGGCCGGCTTCGTTGAACCGGGCGAATCCCTGGAAGAAGCGGTGGCCCGCGAGGTCTGGGAGGAGGCTGGGATCCGCGTGGCGCATGTGCGCTACCGGTCCAGCCAGCCATGGCCGTTTCCCTCCAGCGTCATGATCGGCTTCGAAGCGGAAGCCGTGACGGATGCCATCTCGGCCGATACGGACGAGTTGATTGAGGCCAAATGGTTCACCCGCGCGGAGGTGCGGGCGCAGGACGGTTTCATTCTGCCGCCTGATCTGTCGATTGCGCGGCGGTTGATTGATGGGTGGCTTGGTGAGTGAAGGAAGGCCGTCTTTTTCCGAAAAAAAAGACGCAAAAAACTTTTGTCAGTGCTGTCGCGGATAAAATTAAAAGTTTTTTGGTCCTTTTTTCAAAAAAGGACTGCTTCCTTCACCCTTGCCTGAACACCGCCTTCGGATAAACGCCCAGCACCCGCACCTCATTGGAAAAGAACGAAAGTTCCTCCAAGGCCATGCGCAGGCCCGGCTGCTCGGGGTGGCCATCGACGTCGCACAGGAACTGGGTGGCCGTGAACGCCCCTTCCACCATGTAGCTTTCCAGCTTGGTCATGTTCACGCCGTTGGTGGCAAAGCCGCCGAGCGCCTTGAATAACGCCGCCGGCACGTTTCGTACCCGGAAGATGAAGGTGGTCATCAACCCGTCAGACCCGGGTGCGCATTGGATGGGAGACAACGCGGCCACATAGAACCGCGTGGTGTTGTGGGCCGCGTCCTCCACGTTCGAGCGCAGGATATCCAGACCATGGATCTGGCCCGCGAGCGAGGACGCGATGGCCGCGTCCTCCAGCCGTCCCCATTCGGCGACGAGTTGCGCGCTGCCGGCCGTGTCGGCTTCCACCACGGCGGCTACGCCCAGTTCCCGTATGATGCCGCGCACCTGGCCCAATGCCACCGGGTGGGAGTGCACGCGTTTCAGCCCTGCGATGGTGGCACCGCGCGGCGCCAGCAGGCAGTGCTCAACCCGCTGAAAATGCTCACCAATGATGGATAGCCCGCTCCCTGGCAGAAGCGCGTGGATGTCCGGCACGCGGCCAGCGAGCGAATTCTCGCAAGGGAGCATGGCCAAGCTGGCCGCGCCTTCATGCACCGCTTCGATGGCTTGTTCGAACGTTTCGCACGGCAAGGTCGGGCGGTCAGGGTAGGCCGTGCGGCAGGCGAGGTCGGAATAGGCGCCGGGCCGGCCCTGGAAAGCAATGGGGCCGTTCATGCTGTGTTCATCCAAGGTGATCCATGAGCGATTGCCGGGCAGATGGCCTTGCCACAGCGTGGCCGTTCCGCAAACCGGGTGGTTGTCGCCACCGCCTCCCTTCACTAGGGTGCCGCGCAACATAAGTAGGCCATGCGCGGCACCATCCGCGTAGCCGAATTCAAGCTTGGGGTTTGTCGTCGCATGGACAGCATGGAGTTCAACAAGATCTTTGCGGCGGTGTTGACCGCGGGGATCACCTTCAGCGCCCTTGGTCTCGTGGCTGACAACGTCTCGCATCCTAAACGCCTGGAGAAGAGCGCGCTGAATATCAAGGGCGCCGATGTGCCCGCAGCCGCCCCAGCCGCGGTGGCGGAAGCCGCCATCCCGCCGATTGCGCCCTTGCTGATCAAGGCGAACGTGGCCGATGGAGAGGCATTGACGAAGAAGGTCTGCGTCGCTTGCCACAATTTCAATGCGGGCGGCGCAAACAAGGTTGGGCCGCTGCTCTATGGCGTGGTGGGCCGCCCCCAGGCCAGCGCCGCCGGCTATAGCTACTCGGCCGCGTTGAAGGGGCACACCGGAAAGTGGACCTATGCCGAGCTGAACAAGTGGCTGATCAAACCAGCTGCCTACGCACCCGGAACGAAAATGGCTTATGCGGGCATTTCGAACGACCAGATACGCGCTGACGTGATCGACTATCTGCATACGCTGAGCGACCGCCCCGAGCCGTTGCCGACCGCCGCGGAAGCCGCCGCCGAGACGGCTGCCGCCGCCAAGGCCGCCCCACCAGCCGCCAGCAATGCCGCCGCGGCACCTTCGGCAGCACCCGGCCTGCCGCCGCTGGAGCCGCTGCTGGCCAAAGCGAACATCGCGAATGGTCAGGCCCTGACGAAGAAAATTTGTATAGCCTGCCACAACTTTAATGAAGGTGGCGCCAACAAGGTGGGCCCCGCTCTCTACGGTGTGGTTGGGCGCCAGCAAGCCAGCGCGGAGGGCTACACCTACTCTGCCGCGCTGAAGAGCCATACCGGCAAATGGACGTTCGACGAGCTGAACAAGTGGCTCGACAAGCCGAGCGCCTACGCGCCGGGCACCAAGATGGCCTACGCCGGCATCTCGAACGACCAGACGCGCGCAGACGTGATCGACTACTTGCACACGTTGTCTGCAAACCCGCTGCCTTTGCCAGGCGGAGCCGCCGGGGGGGCGGCTGCGAAGCCTGCGGTGCCGGCACCGGCGGCAACCGCGCCTGCGTCGCCGCAATCGTCCCCCTCACCCGCGCCG
>CAZZYR010000259.1:0-4261 GCA_964658235.1 uncultured Acetobacteraceae bacterium
AAGGACGGCGGCTGCCCGCTGGTCAAGGGTTGACGCAGGCGCCGCCTGGGCCGGCGGGGACGATCTGGCTGTATGGCCTGCATCCCGTAGCGGCCGCGCTGGCGAATCCGCAGCGGCGGTGCCGCCGGCTGCTGCTGACGGAGGAGGCGGAGGCGGCGCTGGCGGCGCGGCTGCCGCCGCCATGGTCCGTGCCGCATGAGCGGGTCGAGCGGGCAAGGCTGGACCAGATGCTGGGGCGGGATGCGGTGCATCAGGGGATGGGGCTGCTGGCGGATCCGCTGCCGCAGCCGTCCTTGGCGGCCATCCTGGAGCGGCGCGGGCCGCTGCTGGTGCTGGACCAGGTGACGGACCCGCGCAATGTGGGCGCGATCTTGCGCTCCGCGGCGGCGTTTGGCGTGGCCGGCGTGATCGCGCAGGACCGGCATGCGCCGGAGGAGACGGGCGCGCTGGCCAAGGCCGCGTCCGGCGCGCTGGAGACGGTGCCGCTGATCCGCGCGGTGAATCTGGCGCGCACGCTGGTGGCACTGAAGGCGGCCGGGTTGTGGACGGTTGGTTTAGCTTCAGATGGCGCGCCGTTGCGCGGCACCGCGCTTGCGGAGCGCCGCGTGGCGCTGGTTCTGGGCGCCGAAGGCGCCGGCCTGCGCCGCCTGACCAGGGAGACTTGCGACGAGCTGGCGGGCCTGACGATGCCTGGCGGAATGGAAAGCCTGAACGTCTCCGCCGCCGCCACCGTCGCTTTATACGAGCTGACGCGAGCGGTTTAGCCGCCATTCGCAAAAGTTTTTTGGTTCTTTTTTTCAAAAAAGAACTGCTTGCTAACTTGGAGTCTCCACACTCCGCCAATGGCGGACACTCAAATGACTTGGCAAACCATGCCCGAGGACCTGCAGAAAATGCTGGCCCAACAGGCGCTGCGCCGCGCCGCGCTGATTACCGCGGAGCAGGCGGAGCTGTTCGCCGTGCAGTTTCAGGCCGGCACGCTGCAGGATCGCGGCGCGGTGGATGCGCTGCGATTGTTTGCCACGCTGCTGCGGGAAACCACGATCGAGACGCTGTCGCCGAAAGGCAATGCCTGACCGGGAAGGGGGTGTCCCCTCCCCGGCCAGTTCGCTCGTTCAGCCGTTGCCGTCATCCTGGCTGTCGTTGCCCTGGCCGTCCGCAGGGGCGACGGCAACGAAGACCGGCTCGCCATTGCGCAGGATGCGCAGGGCGACGGCCTGGTTGGCCTTGAGCTGGTCCCGGATGGCGCGGGAGGCATCCGCGGTGCCGGTGACGGCGCGGTCGCCGACGCCGGTGATCAAGTCACCGGGCTGCAGGCCGGCCTGGTCCGCGGCGGAGCCGGGCTTGACCTCCGTGATCACCGCGCCACGGGCGGTTTCCGGCAGGTCAAGCTGCTGGCGCAGATTGGGAGTGACGCCGGATAGCGCCACGCCCAGGCCCTGGCTCGGCGATTCGTTGGAGGCGACGGCGCGGCCGCTGCCATCCGTGGGCAGCGTGCCGACGGTGACATCCATGGTTTGCGGATGGCCCTGGCGCAGGACATCCAGATGGGCGCGGCTGCCGGGGGGAACCTGGCTGATGTTGATGGCGAGCTCACGCGGGTTGCCGATGTGCTGGCCATTTACAGCGGTGATCACGTCGCCGGGGGCCAGCGACGCGCGTCCGGCTGGGCTGTCCGGCTCCACGCTGGCAATCAGCGCGCCGCGGTCATCCGAGCTGCCTGCAGGCAGGCCGAGCGCGCCGGCCATGGCGGCGTTCACCGCCTGGGCCTGCACGCCGATATAGCCGCGGGTGACGTGGCCGGATTTCTCCAGCTGGGCCACCACGGACTTCACCGTGTTGGAGGGGATGGCGAAGCCGATGCCCACGCTGCCGCCGGTGGGGGAGATGATGGCGCTGTTGACGCCCACCACCTTGCCGTCCTGGGTGAAGAGCGGGCCGCCTGAGTTGCCCTGGTTGATGGGGGCGTCGATCTGAATGAAGCTGTCATAGCTGCCTTCGCCGATATCCCGCCCGCGGGCGCTGACGATGCCGGCGGTGACGGTGCCGCCGAGGCCAAAGGGGTTGCCGACGGCCACCACCCAGGCGCCGGGCTGGGCCTGGTTGCTGTCGCCGAGGTTGATGAAGGGCAGCGCGTGGCTGGACTTGACCTTCAGCACGGCAAGGTCCGAGGCCTTGTCATGCCCGATCACGCGGGCCGGCAGGATTGTGCCGTCATCGAGGGTGACGGAGACGTTCGTGGCGCCGTTGACCACGTGGTTGTTGGTGACGATGGTGCCGTTCGCATCGATCAGGAAGCCCGATCCGCGCGCTTCCACGGTGCGCTGGCGCTGCTGCTGCTGCGGGGCGAAGGGGAACGGGAACGGGAAGCCGCCCTGGCCATGGCCGAAACCTTGGCCGAAGCCGGGAATACCCTGCTGGCCCTGGGCATCCTCCTCGCCTTCAGGGCGGATGTGGCTGGTGATGGAGACCACGGCGGGTTTGACCCGGCGGACCAGGTCCACGAAGTCCGGCAGCGGGTGGCTGACCTGGCCGGGATCGATGGCGCCGGGTTTGGGCTGGACAACGCTATCCTGGGCGCGGGCGTGGATGGCAAGGCCGCCCATGGCGGTGGAAGCGAGCAGAGCCGCGCCGAGGGTTCGGCCCAGGGTCTTGCGGGAAAAATGCGTCATTGAAAGTCCTCCAGATAAGAGTGGCTTGCCGTGCGAGCGGACAGCGCGGCGCGCCGCGTGCCTGTTGCATTAAGGACGCAAGCGTGAACGTTCCATCGTCGTTCCCGTGAAACAAGCGTCATGACGCCGGGTTCACCCGCAACGCCGCGCGGGCCGGGTGACGCCTTTTGCTTCTTTATCGAAAAAGCTGTTCCTTCCCGGGCATTTCTCACATGAGGTCAGCCTTGCAAAACCTGTTCTCCCTTGAAGGCCGCGTGGCCTTGATCACCGGCGGCTCCCGCGGCATAGGCGAGATGATCGCCGAGGGCTTCCTCCACGCCGGCGCCAAGATCTATGTCAGCGCGCGCAAGGCGGCGGCCTGCGAGGAGACGGCGCACCGGCTGTCCGCCTTCGGGACGTGCATCGCGCTGCCGGGGGATGCGTCCGGTGCGGCGGGGGGGCGGGCGATGGCGGCGCAGTATCTGAAGCATGAGCAGGCGTTGGACATCCTGGTCAACAACGCCGGGGCCGCCTGGGGCGAGGATTTCGACACGTTCCCGGAGAGCGGCTGGGACAAGGTGATGGACCTGAACGTGAAGACGCCGTTCTTCCTGACCCAGGCCCTGCATGCGGCCCTGAAGGCGAACGCCACGCCGGAGAAGCCGTCCAAGGTGATCAACATCGCCTCGATCGACGGCATCTCCGTCAATATGCAGGAGACTTACTCCTACGCGGCCAGCAAGGCGGGGCTGATCCACCTGACCAAGCGCATGGCGCTGCGGCTGATTGCGGACAACATCGTGGTCAATGCGATCGCGCCCGGGGCGTTCGCGTCCGACATGAACAAGCTGGCGCGGGACCATGCCGACGAGGTGTCCAAGGTGGTGCCGTCCGGCCGGGTGGGCAGCAAGGAGGATATGGCGGGCAGCGCGGTGTATCTGGCCTCCCGCGCGGGGGACTATGTGGTGGGCGGCACGCTGGTGGTGGATGGCGGCATGGCCTGGCGGCGGTGATGGTTGGGAGAAGAAGGAAGGCCTTCTTTTTTGAAAAAAAGAAACAAAAAACTTTTGTCAGGCTGTCGCGGACTCGGTGGACAGAGGTTGTTCCTTCCTGTTTTCGACAAAGGCAGGCTTCTTTTTAGGATGCCTGGATAGTCCACCCGGCGATTGCGGCGGCAAGCACGATCGGGCTAGAAGGACCGCGCCGCCTGGTGGGCCGGGTTAGCACAGCGGTAGTGCAGCGGTTTTGTAAACCGAAGGTCGGGAGTTCAATCCTCTCACCCGGCACCAGGATTTCCCGGGTTGGTTGCGGAATGCGTCACGCACGGTCGGCACGCCGGCCGCAAATGCGTGACGGTGCGTCCATCGCCTCCCGTGTTTAGACGTTTCGATATCCAACACCGCTCTTATCGGAACAGGCGCCTGCGCGGCGCGGCGTTCTCTGGACTGGTGGGCTGGCGGTTTGGGATTGATCGCCGCAAACTCGACCTTCTGGGCGTGCGCGCCGCCATCACATTGTTCGGCCCGCAATGGGCGTATGCGAAACACCTGTAGCGCCGGCGTGTTTCGCGGAGAGCACACGCGGACGGGCGGGAGGGTGCCAGCCAACCG
>CAZZYR010000260.1:0-4260 GCA_964658235.1 uncultured Acetobacteraceae bacterium
TGTTCCACTCGGATGGCCAGCGGGATGCCGCCATCCGCCGCGGTAACGCCATGCGCCTGCACGGCGTGGACGCCGAACTGCTCACACGAGATGAAATCCGCGCCCTCCACCCCTTCCTGGATTTCAACACCGCCCGCTTCCCCATCATGGGCGGCCTCCTCCAGCCCCGGGGTGGCACTGTCCGGCATGACGCCGTCGCCTGGGGTTACGCCCGCGCCGCGGACAAACTCGGCGTGGACATCATCCAGAACTGTGAACTCACCGGCCTGCGCATCGAAGGCGGCAAAATCCTCGGCGCCGGAACCTCCCGCGGCTACATCGCCGCGCGCAAGATCGCGCTCTCCGTCGCCGGCAATTCCGGCCGCGTCGCCGCCATGGCCGGCATGCGTCTGCCCATCGAAAGCCATGTGCTGACCGCCTTCGTCAGTGAAGGCCTCAAGCCGCTCATCAACTCCGTCATCACCTTCGGCGCCGGCCATTTCTACATCAGCCAGTCAGACAAAGGCGGTTTGGTCTTCGGCGCCAGCGTGGACGGCTACAACTCTTATGCCCAGCGCGGCAATCTCCCCTGCATCGAGGAAACCTGCGAGGAAGCCATGGCGCTGATGCCCGCCATCGGCCGCCTGCGCATGCTCCGCAGCTGGGGCGGCGTGATGGACATGACCATGGACGGCAGCCCCATCATCGACCGCACGCCCACGGAAGGCCTCTACCTCAACGCCGGCTGGTGCATCGGCGGCTTCAAAGCCGTCCCCGCCGCCGGCCTCTGCCTCGCCCACCTCGTCGCCACAAACACCCCCCACCCCGTCGCCACCGCCTACCGCCTGGACCGCTTCACCACCGGCCACCTCCTCGACGAATCCGGCGGCGGCGCCGACTTGGTCCTCCACTGATGACGACGCAGACCAACAAAAAACTCACCTTGGCCGGGCCCTTGTCCCGGCCACCCACGCGGCTTCGCACCGCGCACACATCCCCGATCACCAAAAAACGCGTCTTGGTCGGGCTTGACCCGGCCATCCACGCGGGTCCGCAAACCGAAGCGCAACCAAGCAAAGTCTTCTTTTTTGCAAAAAAGAAGCAAAAAACTTTTGTCAGCGCTGTCGCGGACTCGCGAGACACATGCGCCTAACCTGCCCCTTCTGCGGCCCCCGCGGCATCGAGGAATTCTCCTACGCTGGAGACGCAACCCTCACCCGCCCCGCACCTGACGCGAGCCAGCAAGCCTACGTGGACTTCCTCTACATGCGCACAAACCCTGCAGGCCCCCACAGCGAACTCTGGTACCACACCGCCGCCTGCCGCCAGGTCCTGAAAGTGGAGCGCGACACTCGCACCCACGAAATCCTCTCCACCACCATCGCCTGATGCAGCCCTTCCGCACCCAAACCGGCGGCCGCATCGATCGCGCCCAACCCGTCTCTTTCACCTTCGATGGCCAAACCTTCCAGGGCTACGCAGGCGACACGCTCGCCTCAGCCCTCCTCGCCAACGGCATCCGCCTCGTCGGCCGCTCCTTCAAATACCATCGTCCCCGCGGCATCCTCTCCGCCGGACCGGAAGAACCCAACGCGCTGATGGAACTCGGTGAAGGCGCCTTCCGCGAACCCAACACCCGCGCCACCATCGCCGAAATCTTCCCCGGGCTGTCCGCCCGCAGCCAAAACCGCTTCCCCATTCTCCGCCTTGATCTTCTCTCGATCACCGGCGCGCTCGCCCCCATCTTCGCCGCCGGCTTCTACTACAAAACCTTCATGTGGCCCGCCGCCTTCTGGGAGCGCGTCTACGAACCGCTCATCCGCCGCGCCGCCGGCCTCGGCCGCGCCTCCGGCCTGCCGGACCCGGATTCCTACGATAAACAAACGGCCTTCGCGGACATCCTCATCATCGGCGCCGGCCAGGCCGGCCTCACCGCCGCCCTCGATGCCGCGGCCACCGGCAAACGCGTTGTCCTCGCCGACCAGGATTTCGCACTCGGCGGCCGCCTCCTCTCAGACAAAAACGAAAAGTCTCCCGCCTGGCTGGCTCAAACCGAAGCCGCCCTCCGCGCCAACCCCAACATCCGCATCCTCACCCGCACCACCGTCACCGGCGTCTATGACGGCCCCACATACGCCGCCATCGAACGCCTCACGGACCACCTTCCCACATCCTCCAGTCCCCGCCAGCGACTTTGGCGCATTGTCGCCCCCCACGCCGTCCTCGCCACCGGCGCCATCGAACGCCCCCTCGTCTTCGGCAACAATGATCTCCCCGGCATCATGCTCGCCGGCGCCGTGCGAACCTACATCAACCGCTTTGCCGTCCGCCCCGGCGCCCGCGCTGCCGT
Source organism: uncultured Acetobacteraceae bacterium (assembly GCA_964658235.1). Taxonomy (GTDB): domain Bacteria; phylum Pseudomonadota; class Alphaproteobacteria; order Acetobacterales; family Acetobacteraceae; genus BOG-908. Next base: position 2,330 of record CAZZYR010000260.1, read on the forward strand.
CTTCGCCAACAATGATGACGCCGCAAGCACAATCTCGGATCTCGCCGCCGCCGGCATCACCGTCGCCGCCCTCATCGATCCCCGCCCGCAAACCTCGCAAACCCTGCTCGATCTCGCCGCCACCCACCAAATCCCCGTCTTCACCAACGCCACCATCCGCCAGGCGAAAGGCGCCACCCACCTCACATCGATCAGCCTCGGCGGCACCGCCACCGGCACCACGCTCGCCTGCGACCTGCTCGCCGTCTCCGGCGGCTGGAACCCCGCCATCCATCTCGCCTCCCACCACGGCGGCAAACCCGTCTGGAACGATGCAGTCACCGCCTTCATCCCTGGCCCCATGCCTCCCGGCATGACCGCCACCGGCGCCGCCGCCGGAGACCACCTCCCGCCCGCCACCCCGCTCTGGCAAATCCCGGACTCGCTCGGCAAATCCTTCGTCGATTTCCAGAATGACGTCACCGCGTCGGACATCACGCTGGCCGCCCGCGAAGGCTTCACCGCCGTCGAACACCTCAAACGCTACACCACCCTCGGCATGGCCACCGACCAGGGAAAAACCTCGAACGTCACTGGCCTCGCCTTGATGGCTGCCCAAACCGGGCGATCCATCCCGCAAACCGGCACCACCGTCTTCCGCCCGCCTTACACACCCGTCGCCATCGGCGCCATGGCCGGCCCCCACCGGGGCGCGCAGTACCGCCCCACCCGCCGCACGCCCGCGCACGCATGGGCCGAAACCCAAGGCGCTGACTTCATCGAAGCCGGAGACTGGCTCCGCGCCACGCACTTCCCCGCGCCTGGGGAAATCATGGAACACAGCATCAACCGCGAAGTCCGCGCCGTGCGCACATCCGCCGGCTTCTGCGATGTCTCCACCCTCGGCAAGATCGACGTCCAAGGCCCCGACGCCGCCATCTTCCTCGATTTCATCTATGCCAATCTCATCTCCACCCTCGCCCCCGGCCGCGTCCGCTACGCTCTGATGCTGCGCGAGGACGGCTTCGTCTTCGATGACGGCACCGTCGCCCGCCTCGCCGATCAGCATTTCCTTCTGACCACCACAACGGCAAACGCCGCCCGCGTGCTCCGCCACCTCGATCTCTGCCACCAGCTTCACAAACCCGAACTCGACGTCGCCATCGAGATGGTCACGGACCAATGGGCCCAATTCGCCCTCGCCGGCCCGCAATCCCGCGCCACACTTCAAAAACTTATGGGCGCAGACGCGGACGTATCCACCGCCGCACTCCCCTTCATGGCCACAATCCAGGCCGATCTCTGCGGCCAGATCCCCGCCCGCATCTTCCGCATCTCCTTCTCCGGTGAACTGGCCTACGAACTCGCCGTTCCCGCTTCCTACGGCACCACCCTCGCCATGGCCCTCCACGAAGCCGGCGCCACCCCATACGGCCTCGAAGCCCTCAACGTCCTTCGCCTGGAAAAAGGGCATCCTGTCGGCGCCGAACTCAACGGTCAAACCACCGCCGCCGACCTCGGCATGTTAGGCCTGCTCTCCAAGAAGAAGGATTTCATCGGCCGCGTCCTCTCCCAACGACCCGCCTTGCTGGATCCGGACCGCCTCACCCTCGTCGGCCTTCGCCCCAGCACCCCCGGCGCCGTATTCGCCGCAGGCGCCCACCTCATCCCCGCCGGCGCCCCATCCACCGCCGCGAATGACCACGGCCACATCACGTCCGCCGCCTTCTCCGAAACGCTCGGCTGCCACATCGGCCTCGCCCTCCTCGCCGGCGGCACACGCCGCACAGGAGAAATTCTTCGCGCCGTCAACCCGCTGCAAAACACCGAAACGGATGTGCAGGTCGTCTCGCGCGTGTTTCACGATCCGGAGGGGAGCGCCTTACATGCGTGAAGAAAGCAGTTCTTTTTTGAAAAAAAGAACCAAAAAACTTTTTTCCGTGCTGTCGCGG
>CAZZYR010000261.1:0-4247 GCA_964658235.1 uncultured Acetobacteraceae bacterium
TTCCTGCTGCAGGAGGGCGTGTTCACGGCGATTTCCGACCAGCTGACCGTGTATGTGCGGTCCCGGGACCAGGACGGCACGCTGCGCGGCATCATGGTGGAGGATGACCGCCAGGCAAACACCCATGCGACGATCCTGGCGGAAAACGGCCGCCTGGTCTCGGAGGGCGACACGCCACGCGTGAAGCTTGAGAATGGCTCCAGGCAGGAGATTGACGCCAAGACCGGTCGGCTGGACGTGCTGACCTTCGCGGAAGATACCGTGGACCTGGCCAGCAGCGGCCATGGCGAGGACGCCACGCGCCTACGCGACGACAGCGAGATGAACCTGCGCGAGCTCCTGCACCCTAGCGATTCGGTGATTGCGCGCGGCGACCGCGGCAAATACCTGGTTGAAGCGAACCGCCGGCTGACGCAGCCGCTGACCACGATGGGTTTCACCCTGGTGGCGCTGCTGAGCGTGCTGACCGGCGGCTTCAGACGGGCGGGGAGCCTGTGGCGGCCACTGGCCTCCGTGTTGGCCATGGTGGGGCTGCTGGCCGTGGCGCTGACCGCGCAGAGCTTCGCCACGCGCCATCCCGCGCTGATCGGCCTGATGTGGCTGCAGGCGCTGGCACCCGGAATGGTGTGCGCCTGGCTGCTGTTCGCGCCGGGGCTGCTGACGGCGGGGCGCGCGGTGCGTCCGTCATCGGCTGTGCCGGCTGCCTGATAGATGCGCTTCGCGCTGACGCTCTCCCTCTATATCGCGCGGCAGTTCGCGTGGGCGGCCATTGCCATGCTGTCGGCGCTGACCCTGCTGGTGATGCTGTTCGATTTCATCGAGCTGTTGCGGCGCGCGTCCCTGAGCGCGGAGGTGGGGTTCGGCCTTGTGGTGGGCATGGCCCTGCTGAAGGCGCCCTATTACATGCTGCAGATCCTGCCGTTTGCGGTGCTGCTGGGCGGCATCATCGCGTTCTGGCGCCTGACCCGATCTTCGGAACTGATTGTGGCGCGCGCGGCCGGCGTGTCCGCCTGGCAATTCCTCACCCTGCCGGTTGCCGCCGCCATCGGCTTCGGCCTGATCGCCACGGGGGGACTATCCCCGCTCTCCTCTGTTCTGTTCGCGCGCGCGGAGGCGCTGGACAACATCTATCTGCGCCACACCGGCGGCACATTGGCACTCAGTGGCGGCCAGCTTTGGCTGCGCCAGGCGGACCACGGCTTTGAACCGCAGGGTGTGGCCATTATCCATGCCTATGGCGTGGCGCTGCAGGGCAAGGTGGTGGCGGCCGACAACCTCAGCGTCTTCCGGCTGGACGCGGCGGACCATTTGCTCAGCCGGGTGGAGGCGGACCACGCGACGCTGCGCAGCGGCAACTGGCTGCTGTCCGGCGCGCGCACGATCACGCCGGACCATTTGCCGGTGCGGATCGGCGAGATGAAGCTGCCGACGGATCTGACCGCGCGGCGCGTGCAGGAAAGCTTCCAGTCGCCGGAGACGCTGTCCGTGTGGGCGCTGCCGGGATTCATCCACCTTCTGGAAGGCGCGGGCTTCTCCTCCGTGCGGCACCGGCTGCACTTCCAGTCCCTGCTGGCGCTGCCGTTACTTTGCGGAACCATGGCGCTGGTTGCCGCCGGCTTCTCCATGCGCCAGACACGCCAGGGGGGCGTGGCCCGCATGGTGGGGTCAGGCGTGGCAGCGGGGTTCGTGTTGTTCACCGTCAGCAAAGTGGCAGAGGAGTTCGGCCAGTCCGGCGCGCTGCCGGCGGTGATGGCGGCGTGGGCGCCGGCGTGTGCCGGGCTGATGCTTTCGGTCTCGCTGCTGTTGCATCTGGAGGATGGGTGATCGACTGTTTGAAAGCATACCGGCTGTGGCTGCTGCTACCGATGGTCACGGCTGGGCCGGCGCTGGCGCAGTCCCGCGTGGTGCCGCAGCATTTTCCCACATTGGACATGAACGCGCAGCCGGTGTCCGGCAACCAGCCGGTCACGTTCCAGGCGGACACCGTCACTTATGACAAGACCAATGGGCTTGTCTCCGCCGACGGCCATGTCCAGGCATGGCAGAATGACCACGTGCTGCAGGCGGACCGCGTCACGTTCGACCGCAATACCAATGTGGCGGCGGCATATGGTCACGTGGTTATCGTGGAGCCGGACGGCCAGGTGCTGTTTGCGGACTATGCCGAACTCAGCCAGGGCATGCGCAACGGCGTGCTGACCGCCATGCGCGCCTTGATGACGGAGAACGCCAAGATGGCGGCCAACGGCGCGCGCCGGACGGACGGCAAGCTCAATGTGATGAGCCGCGGCGTCTATTCGACCTGCGATGTGTGCGCCACGCACCCGGAGCGCTCCCCAATATGGGAAATCCGCGCCAACCTGATGACCCAGGACCTCGAGAACAAGCGCATCGAATACAAGGACGCGACGCTGGATTTCTACGGCTTTCCGGTGATGTATTTGCCGTATTTCAGCAACTCCGACCCGTCCGTAAAACGCCAGAGCGGCTTGCTTGCCCCCAGCATCGGGCTGTCCGACCACTATCTCGGCAGCTTTGTCCGCCTGCCCTACTACATTGTGCTGGATGACCAATCAGACCTTACGCTGACGGGCACCGCGGGCACGCTGCAGGGGCCGCAAGTGGAGGCGCTGTATAACCGCGCGTTCAACGAAGGCACGCTGCGCCTGGACGGCGCGGTGGCGCGCGACGAAGGCACCACCGGGGGCTATTTCTTTGGCCACGGCGCGTTCAACTGGAATGACACGTGGCGCTACGGTTTCGACGTCAACCTGGCAAGTTCTGTGGCCTACATGCGCGATTTCCAGGTGCCGGGCTACGGCTCCAACCTGCTTGCCAGCCAACTCTATATCGAAGGCTTCGGCGTTGGGTCCTACGCCAAGCTTGATGTGCGCAGCTACCAGGGATTGAACAGTTCGGTTAACCAAAGCCTGCTGCCTTACGTGCTGCCGCGCTACCAATATAGCTTTTTCGGCGAACCGGACGCGCTCGGCGGGCGGCTTTCCTTCGATACGATGGAATGGAACATCATCCGCAACGAAGGCACCAATGACCGCCAGCTCGGCGCAAAGGTGCAGTGGGACCGCCCGTTCGCGGGGCGGCTGGGCGACCAGTGGCTGTTCACGCTTTATGGCGAAGCCGCGGCCTACAGCGCGAACGTGCTGAACGCGCAGCCTAATTATCAGAACGACAACGTCAGCCAAGGTGTGCACGGCCAGGCGCAAGCAGCCCTTCGGCTCAACTGGCCCTTCGTGCGTGATGCAGGTTCGCTCGGCAATCAGGTGATCGAACCGATCGTGCAGGTGATCGCCGCGCCGCAAAGCGGCAACAGCCTGCGCGACAATATCCCCAACGAGGACAGCCTCGACTACGAGTTTTCCGATACCACCCTGTTCCAACTCAACCGCTTTGGTGGCTATGCGCGATCCGATGGCGGCCTGCGCGCGAACGCGGCGCTGCGCGCGGAGTGGAACTTCCTTGGCGGCCAGAAGCTGGAAGGACTGGTGGGCGCGTCCTACCAGCAGCATATCGACGAGAACCTATATCCGCAGTTCCAGCCGTGGAACGGGTTCGAACGCGGCGATCATCTTTCGGACATTGTGGGCCGCGTCAGCTTCGTGCCGAACAAATGGATCGATTTCACCACCCGCGCCCGCGTTGACCACAACAATGGTGACATCAAGATGGTTGATGCGATCACCAGCTTCGGCCGTCCGATCGCGCACTTCAACTTTGGTTATTTCTACGGCGCCACCAATCCCTACACACTGTATCTGCAAAATTTCAACTTGCCGGGCGCCTTCACCCCCGGGCCATACAATCCCTACGCCACCTCGTTTTTTACACCGAGGCAGGAGGTCACCGCCGGCGCGTCCACACATTTCGGTGGTTATAACTTCAGCGTCAATGCGCGCAGGGACGTCCAGACCGGTCAGCTGGTGTCCGCCGGTGCAGACGCGAAATGGGAAAACGAGTGTTTGATCTTCGACATCTTTGCCGCCCGCCGCTTCACCTCCATCGCCGGCGATAACGGCGTAGACCGCGTCGGCCCGCTCGCCCTGCGTAAAGACCGCCGTCCCGTCGCGTGGCTCCAGCCGGCTACTGCTCGATTCGAGAAGCGCAAGCTGTTCGCCGGTCAGGCCATTGAACACTTCGACTGAAGCCAGTGACATCATGCGCCTCCTGGTCCGCAGTGCGGACAAATCGTCAGACACCAGATTTCGGAGTCGAAAATCGAAACATCAAGA
>CAZZYR010000262.1:0-4244 GCA_964658235.1 uncultured Acetobacteraceae bacterium
CCGATCTGCCGCATGTGCGCAGGCCGGATGTGGTGACGGCGAGCACGGTGGCGGCCAGTCAGGGTGAGTTGTTGAACAAGCTGATTTGATCAGAAGGAAGGCAAGACTTCTTTTTTGAAAAAAGAAGCAAAAAACTTTTGTCCGTGCTGTCGCGGACTCGATGGACAAAAGTTTTTTGGTTTTTTTAAAAAAGAAATGCTTCCTTTTCTTACTTGTTGGGCAGCTGCAGGAACGGAATATGTGCGCCTGCATAGATGTTCTGCGGCAGCTGAACGTTCCATTGCTCGGCCGTGCGCAACGCCACAAAATGAGCGTTGCGCGCCGGCGACCTCGTTAATGTCGTGCCGTCCGATGACGGTGCGCAGGCGATCCGCGACGATGGCTTAGTAGTCGCGTTCCAGATCCATGTTGCCGGCGCGGCCAACTTCATAGAGCAGGTGATAGACGGTCGCGTCCGGCACATGCGTGGGTGACGGTGACGTGCATGGTGACGCGCTGTGCGTCACGCGTGAAGGTTTCCATGTTGCCAAGGTCCATCTCGGCGATCGAGACGGGCCTGCGGTCCACGTTCGTGAACAGCGGGAACTTGATGTGCAGGCCTGGGCCGATGGGGCCGGCTGCGGGATTTGCACGCGGCCGAACTGGCAGACGAGGGCGCGCTCATTCTGGCCGACGGTGAAGGTGCTGGCGACGATCAAAGCGAGGGCGACGACACCGGCAATGCCGGGTGCGGTGTCAGTCCCGCGGGCCGAGCGGGCGGAAGGCGGCGGCGCAGGGCGACGGGGTGGCTTGCGCGCTGGTGCTGCCGGCGAAGCCGCCGGTGCGCGCATCGTAGATGGAGCAGGTGGCCAACTGGCCGGGGATGGGCTTGCTGGTGATGCCGATCCAGCGGCCGTGGCCGTAGAAATCCCAGGACGCGATGGTGGGCTCGGCGTCGATCCGGCTGAGGACGTGATCCTGGCGGTAGAGAACGAGGGTGCTGCCCTCGCTGTTCAGGTCGTCGTAGTCGGAGATGGCGGTCCAGGCGACCGTCTGGCCGTCCCGGGAGCGACGGGGGAGGCTGAAGGTGGCTTCGTCGCCGCAGCGGCCGACGAAAACCCGGTGGCCGTCATCATAGGCGATAACCATTCTGCCGGACCCCGGTTCGGGCGTGACGCTGGCCAGGTTGCGCGCGCTGGCGGCGCTGCTGAGAAGACCAAAAGCCGCGGCAACCAGGGTTAAGCGCATCTCAAAAACTCGTCCTGTTTATCCCGATATTGAGACACAGAACGGTATCGAACACAAGTCCGTGTTTGTTTTATTTTTATGACCGCGTGAGGTCGCGAAGGCAGCGGCGGATCACGGCGTCCAACGTGGCGTTCGCGCCGAGGCTTTCGAGCGCGCGGGTCACGATGGGGTGCGCTTCGAGTCGGCGATAGCCAAGGTTGGCAAGGGCGGAGAGCGCGTCGTCCGCCAGGGTGGGTGCGGTTGTGCCGGTGCGTGGGGCGAGCGATGGGCCGGACGGCATGGCGCCGGCACGGTCCCGCAACTCGGTAAGCAGGCGGATGGCGAGTTTGGGGCCCACGCCGGGCACGCGGGTGAGGGAGACGCGGTCCGCCGAGGCGATGGCGCCGACGAGTTCGGCGGGGGCGAGGGCGGAGAGGATGGCGAGGGCGACCTTGGCGCCGACGCCTTGGACGGTGGTGAGCAGGCGAAACCAGTCACGTTCGGCGGAGTCCGTGAAGCCGTAAAGGAGGATGGCGTCCTCGCGGACGACCGTTTCGATCAGGAGGCGAGCCTGGGTGGGGGCTGATGGGAGTGCGGCGAGGGTGCGGGTGCTGGCTTGGACGAGGTAGCCGACGCCGGCGACGTCGATGATGCAGCTGGAGGAGTCCAGGGAGTCGATGCGGCCGGTGAGGAGGGCGATCATGACGTTGGGATTGTTTTTTGATCAGTTGGGGAAAAGGCAAGGTTCACCACGAAGGCACGAAGAAGGAAGAAGTCACGAAGGGCACGAAGAATGAAGGAAGGCAGGTTTGATGCCTGCGGCGCGAGGCAAGGCAGCAGGGCGGCTTGCGGACTTACCTCTTTGATGGCTGCTTTCTTCTTCGTGCTCTTCGTGTCGTCGGCTTTCTTCGTGCCTTCGTGGTGACATCTTCCTTGCTTCGTCACGCCATGACCTTGGCGGCGGTGTAGATGGTGCGGGTGGCGCGGTTGTGGGCGTGGCAGATGGCGACGGCGAGGGCGTCCGACGCGTCGGCGCGGCGGAGGGTGGCGCCGGGGAGGAGGCGGCGGACCATGTCGGCGACCTGGGTCTTGTCCGCGTTGCCGGTGCCGACGACGGAGCGTTTGACCATTTTGGCGCCGTATTCGGCGACGGTGAGGCCGGCGAGCGCGGGGGTAAGGAGGGCGACGCCGCGGGCGTAACCCAGCTTGAGCGTGGCGGTGCCGTTCTGGTTGACGTAGGTTTCCTCAACCGCGGCTTCGGCGGGGCGGTATTCGGCAATCAGCGAGGCCAGGCCTTCATGGATGGCGCGCAGGCGGTCCGGGACAGGGGTGTCGGATTCGGTGGCGATGACGCCGTCCGCGATGTGGCGGAGGCGGTTGCCGTCCTGGTCGATGATGCCCCAACCGGTGAAGCGCAGGCCGGGGTCGATGCCGAGCAGGCGAATGGCGGTCATGCCCGCGTCAGGCGGAGATGCGGGCGAGGACGGCTTCCGGAATGTCGAAATTGGCATAGACGTTTTGCACGTCGTCGTTTTCTTCGAGCGCATCTATGAGTTTGAGGACGGAGACGGCGCGGTCCTCGTCCAGGGTGACGGTGGTGGCGGGGCGCCAGTCGAACTTGGCTTCTTCCGGGGGGCCGAAGGCGCGCTCCAATGCGTCGCGCACGGCGAAGAGGGAGTCCGTGGCGCAGGTGACTTCGTGGCCGTCCTCGGTGCTGACCACGTCGTCCGCGCCGGCCTCGATGGCGGCTTCCAGCATGGCGTCCGCGGTGGCGGCGTCCGGCTTGTAGGTGACGACGCCGATGCGGTTGAACATGAAGCTGACGGAGTTTGTCTCGCCGAGCGCGCCGCCATGCTTGCTGAAGGCGGAGCGGACGTCCGAGGCGGTGCGGTTGCGGTTGTCCGTGAGGGTTTCGACGATGACGGCGACGCCGGCGGGGCCGTAGCCTTCGTAGCGGACGTCCGTGTAGTCGTCGCTGGCGGCCGCGCCGGCGGCTTTCTTAATGGCGCGATCGACCGTGTCGCGCGTCATGTTCTGCTTGAACGCGGTGGTGACGGCGGCGCGCAGGCGGGCGTTCGCGGCGGGGTCCGGGAGGCCCTGGCGGGCGGCGACGGTGATTTCGCGGATAAGCTTGGCGAAGGCGCGCGCGCGGCGGGCATCCTGGGCACCTTTGCGGTGCATGACGTTCTTGACGTGACTGTGGCCGGCCAATGGGGACTCACTGACAAAGGAAGGAAGAGTTCTTTTTTGAAAAAAAGAACCAAAAAACTTTTTTCAGTGCTGTCGCGGACTCAATGGATAAAAGTTTTTTGCTTCTTTTTTTCAAAAAAGAAGGCCTTGCTTTCTATATGATTTGCCAGCCGCAAGGCAAGCGCCACGATCGTCAGCGTGGGGTTCGCCTGCCCCGACGTGGGGAAAACCGCGCTCCCGGCAACGTAGAGATTCTCCATCCCGTGCACGCGGCAATCCGGGTCCACCACGCCGTTCCGCGGTGCCGCGGACATGCGCGCGGTGCCGATGTGGTGGCCGCCATAGGCGCCGTGCTGGAGCATCCGCGACTCGATCGTTTCCTCGTTGAAACTGAGCGTGGCGGTGTCGGCCAGGTCCTCACGCAGGGCGCGCAGGCCGAGGCGGACGGTGGCGATGTCCGCCTCCGCGTGGCGCCAGTCCACGCGGAGGACGGGTTGGCCGAAGGGGTCCCTGCCCTGCCCCAAGGTGACGCGGCTGTCGGGGTTCGGGAGCTGTTCGGCGTGGATGTCCAGGGTGAAGACGCCGCGTGGCGGGGTGACGATGGAGGGGAATTTCCGCGTGGCGAGGCTGCGGTGGCGCAGCCAGTGCAGCAGGAAGGCGGCGGTGGCGTGTGGGGCGGTGGCGATGTTGGCAGTGTGGCGCAGGAGATTTAGGGGCGTGCGCGCGGCGCCCTCGGTCAGGCGGGTGGCGTATTCGGGGGTGACGAACGGGGCGGCGAGATAGAGAGCCGAGAGGGGGCCGCTGTGGTGGGCGGGGTTTGCGATGGGCGGGTGGTGGAGGCGGATGGC
>CAZZYR010000263.1:0-4244 GCA_964658235.1 uncultured Acetobacteraceae bacterium
CCAAAACTTTTGATTATTGAGTCCGCGACAGCACCGGCAAAAGTTTTTTGCTTCTTTTTTTCAAAAAAGAAGTCCTTCGCTTATCATTCGCGCGCCGCAATAGTCCACGATTTGACCCCGCGCGACGAAGCGTGCATCCGCAAAAGCCTGAACCGGCGGGCGGAACTCCCCTGAATTACACCAGCACGCTTTTTCGTTCACGGCGGACCGTTGCCCTGATGGTGCTGCTGGCGGCGTGGTCGCCGGCGCGGGCTGGCGGGCTGGGGGACATCCTGCGGGACTATGATCGCTGGGTGTCGGAGGCGGACCCGATTGGCGCAGGCCAGCGGGGCGACCTGGAGGCCGCCGCGCGATGGCCGGATGATTCGCCAGCGGCGGTTGCCGCGCGGACGGCTGCGCTGGCCGGGCTGCGGCAACGGCTGGATGGAGTGGCGGCCGCCGGCCTGAGCGGCGAGGACGCGCTGAACCGCACGCTGCTGGCGTGGCGGATGGACACGGACCTGGCGTCGGCCAAATTCGACGAGGAGCGGATCCCGTTCAGCAGCGACCAGGGTTTCTTCACGATCCCCAGTGGCACGGCGGAGAACACCCAGCTGCGCACTATAGCGCAGGCGCGCGCCTGGATCGGCCGGTTGCGCGCCCTGCCCGGCTTTTACGCGACGGAGACGGCCAATCTGCGGCGCGGCCTGACGACCGGGTTCGTGCTGCCGCAGGCGATCGCCGCGCACCAGGCGGCGGCAGCACGGGCGATGGCGGATACGCCTGCCGCGCAGGACCCGCTGCTGGCGCCGCTGGATACGCTGCCGCCGACGGTGGCGGCACCTGACCGGGCTGCGTTGCGGGCCACCGCGGCTGAGGTGATCGCAGGGGCCATCAAGCCGGCGCAGCGCGCCTTGGCCGATTTCTACCGGACTGACTATGCGCCGCACGCGCGGGCCAGCATCGGGGCGGCCGCGTTGCCGGATGGGCGCGCCTACTACGCCATGCTGGTGCGGCGGGAGACCACCACGGACCTGACGCCGGACCAGATTTTTGCGATCGGGCAATCCGAGATTGCGCGCATCCGCGCCGCCATGGAGGAGCAGATCAAGGCGGCCGGGTTCACCGGCACGTTTGCGGCGTTTCAGGCGATGCTGCGCCACGACCCGCGCTTCTATGTTGGCAGCCGCGAGGCGCTGTTGGAATACGCGAGCCGGCTGGCCAAGCGGGTGGACGGGCAGTTGCCGCGATTCATCGGCCGGCTGCCGCGCCTGCCCTATGGCGTGGCGCCGGTGCCGGCGGATATCGAGGACGGCTATACCAGCGCACGCTATGACGAGGGGAGCCCGGAGCAGGGCCGGTCTGGCGAACTGTGGATCAACACGTCGCATCCGGACCAGCGGCCGCTCTACGAACTGCCGGCACTGGTGGCGCATGAGGGCGCGCCGGGGCACCACATCCAGATCGCCATGGCCCAGGAGTTAAGCGGGTTGCCGATCTTCCGGCGGGATTCGCAGATCACGGCCTTCGTGGAGGGCTGGGCGGTGTATTCGGAGCAGTTGGTGGCGGAGATGGGGCTGTATCAGACGCCGTATGAGCGATTCGGTATGCTGTCGATGGAGATGTGGCGGGCGTGCCGGCTGGTGATGGACGTGGGCATTCACTGGAAGGGGCAGACGCGGGACGAAGCGCTGTCTTGCCTGCGGGACAACACCGCGCTGTCCGAGACCAACATGCAGAACGAGGTGGACCGCTACATCGCGTGGCCCGGGCAGGCGCTTGGCTACAAGATCGGCGAGCTGAAGATCATGGAGCTGCGGCATCGCGCGGAGGCGGCGCTGGGGGCGGGATTCGATGAGCGCGCGTTTCATGATGTGGTGCTGGATGAGGGGGCAATGCCGCTATCCGTGCTGGAGGCGCGGGTGGACGCGTGGCTTGCCGCCAGGCACTGACATTGGCGCCGGACGAAGCGCGGAGCGTGCATCACACCGCAACCTGGACCGCTTCATGGGCACGAGATCTCAATTTATGTTGGTCTACAATGTGATGTTTCTGAGTGTTCAATTCGTTCCTTTACGGTGAACCTTTCTTCCGATCTTGTGCTTGAGCCATCGTGACAGAAGTTTCGCACACTCGCTTTTTCGTGATGCAGCGTATTTCCGAGCTGCGTCATTGGGTGTTCAGGAAGACGGAGAGACAGATGACAACCGATACACTGACGCGCGATTTCCACGATCAGGTGATTGCCATCCTGCCCAAGCTGCGCATTCAGGCGCTGGCGCTGACACGCAACCGCGCGGCGGCCGAGGATCTGGTTCAGGACGCAGTCTGCAACGCGCTGTCCGCCCAGCAGAGCTTCATCCCCGGCACCAATTTCCCCGCCTGGATGCATCGCATCCTGCGCAACCGTTTCATCAGCAACCTGCGCAAGCGCCGCGATACGACGGATATCGACGATGTGCCGAGCAGCGTGTTCGCTACCGAGGCGCCGCATGAGGATCGCCTGGCGCTGAAGGAACTGGCCCAGGCGATGACCCGCCTGCCGGCGGATCAGCGCGAGGCGTTGGTGATGGTTGTGGTGCACGGCCTGAGCTACGAGGCGCTGGCTGAATCGACCGGTTGCGCCGTTGGCACTGCCAAGAGCCGCGTGTTCCGTGCCCGCCGGCAGCTGGAGGCCTGGCTCCTGGGCGAGCCAAAGCAGGCGAGCAAGGCCGCGCGCGGTGCCGCATCCCTGCTCGCCCGGCGCCTTGCGGATAATGACGCAGTGGTCGGCACCGCCTGATGCAGTACAACTTGCCGGTTTGAACTTCGGCATCGATCGGCGTTGTATGAAGACCGCGTAAGGGCGGGCGGCTCTCCTGGAGATGCCGCCCGCCCTTACGTTCTGTTCTTGGAACGCAGGATATTACGTAGTCTCCATGTCAAAGGCCGCACCACCCAAGCCGCCCGACGAAGATGCCAAGCGCAACGGCGCCAAGGCCGACGGCAGCAGGGTAGGGGGCCGCAAGCGCAAGGTTGACGGCGCCTTCGATGTTTGGCTGCAGCGCGGCCTGCATGAACTCTATGACAATGTCGCGCGCGAGCCGATACCGGATGAACTGCTTCGGCTAATCGAAGCAGACCGCAAGAAATGACCGCGCCACAGGGCGCTGGCCCGCGGGCTGGCGCTGGGCCTCCCCGGCGGAGGGGAATGTTTGGACCGATCCGGGTGCGGCTGGCGCTGATCGTGCTGACGGCCGCCGTACCGCTGCTGATGTTGTCAGCCACGATCGCGTGGCAGAATTACCGGCTGGCGTTGGATGTCACCACGCAAACCGTGTCACGACTACGGGAGGCAGCAGTGGCGCGGCACATGGCCGCCATCTCCGGCACGGAGCAGATGTTGCAAGCCCTGTCCCAGGTGGCCGATTTGTCCGGCCCGGACCCGCAGGCCTGCCACGACCGCCTGGCCACGGTGCTGCTGCTGCAGTCCGCTCGCTACTCCAACATCGCTGCGAATGACGGGTCGGGCGCGCTGCGCTGCTCGGCGCGCCCGATTCCCGCCGGCCTCGCGTTGCAAGATGCCGCCGGCCGCACCGCGGCCCTTTTCGCCGCGGCCCGTGCCAAGCGCGGCTTAGCGCTGGGTCCGATCCGCACCAGCAAGCTGACCGGCATCAGGGTGATCCCAACCGCCTATCCGATCCTGCGGGCCACCGCTTCCGGCGGCACGGAGATGGCTGGCTTCGTGTTTGCCGGCTTACGGGTCGATTGGTTCGGCCAGGCCGCGCCGGCACCGGCCGCCAAGCCGGGCCTGCTGTGGATCACCGACTCCACCGGAACCGTGGAACAAGTATCCGGGGTGCCACAAACCGCGCTGCCGGCAGCGGACACGCTGGCGCGATTGCGCGCGGGTGCGTTCGAAATCTGTAGTAAATCTCTGGCGGGAATCCCGTATGCCTATGCTTCCGCACCGCTTGGCGACGGCTACAGCCTGATTGCGGCCTATCCCGCCGCGGACGATCAACACGCCGCGACAGAATTGCTGATTACCCGGCTGGGGCAGTTGGGCATGCTCCTGCTGCTTGGTTTGGCAGCTGTCGCCATCGGCACGCATGTGGCGCTGGTGGAACCGCTGACCCGGCTCAGCCAGTCCGTGGCGCAGTGGCGTGCCGGGGGCCGCTTCGATGCCAAGTTGACATCCGACCCGCCGCTGGAGGTGCGCCAGCTCGCCACATCCTTCGCTGAAGCGGCGGCTTCGCTCGATGAGCATGCCGCCCGGCACCGCC
>CAZZYR010000264.1:0-4244 GCA_964658235.1 uncultured Acetobacteraceae bacterium
CCGCCGCCGCGCGCGCAGGTGGCGGATACGCGCACGGTGGAAGCGGACGAGGCGGGGCTGACGGCGCTGGTGTTCAAGATCCAGGCGAACATGGATCCGAATCATCGGGACAGGATGGCGTTCGCGCGCATCTGCTCCGGGCGGCTGGAGCGCGGGATGAAGTTGCGGCAGGTGCGCACGGGGAAACTGATTCCGCTGAACGCGCCGCAGTTCTTCTTTGCGCGTGACAGGCAACTCGCCGAGGAGGCGTTTGCCGGGGACGTGGTGGGGATTCCCAATCACGGCACCTTGCGGATTGGGGATACGCTGACGGAGAGCGAGGATTTGCAGTTCCTCGGCGTGCCGAGTTTCGCGCCGGAGATCTTGCGCCGGGTGCGGCTGGATGATGCGATGAAGGCGAAGAAGTTGCGCCAGGCGCTACAGGAGCTGGCCGAGGAGGGCGTGGTGCAGTTGTTCCGGCCGCAGGATGGCAGCCCGCCGATTGTGGGCGTGGTGGGAACGCTGCAGCTGGATGTGCTGCTGGCGCGGCTGGCGGGCGAGTATGGCGTGGCGATCGGGTTCGAGCCGACGCCGTATAATCTGGCGCGCTGGATTTCCGGGGACCGTCTTCTGGTGGACAAGTTCTCGCAAGACCAGCGCACGGCGATGGCGGATGATGTGGATGGGGACCCGGTGTTTCTGGCGACATCCGCGTTTACGTTGCGGCGGACGGTGGAGCAGAACGCGGCGCTGACGTTCCGGGACATCAAGGATCACCGGGCGCAGTAGGCATGGCGGGGCAGGGGGCAGTGAGTGGGCCGATGAGGATGTCGCGCTGAAGAACGGCCCGGCCGCCACGCGCAGCTTCGGCCTGGATTGCCTGCGCGCCGCGGCGATCGGGATGGTGGTGTCCTGTCATTGCGGGATTGTGTTTGCCGCGATGACTGGCCGGCATTATCCGATCATCCTTGCCATCAGCGGCTTCTTTGGCGTGGAGCTGTTCTTTGTGCTGAGCGGCTTCCTGATTGGCCGCATCCTGCTGGACATCCTGGATGATGGGATTTCAGTGCGCGCGTGGCGGATCTTCCTGGTGCGCAGGTGGATGCGCACGCTGCCGCTGTATTATGTGGTTCTGGTTCTGCTGGCGCTTTTTTGGCCGCCGCAGCCGGCTTTGCCGGGGCATGAATTCGCGGCCGGGCTGGTGTGGTTCGGCACGCTGACGCAGAACCTGGCGTGGCCGATGGCGCTGAACTGGTTCACCGTGTCCTGGTCCTTGGGCGTGGAGGAATGGTTCTACGTCCTGTTCCCGACGCTGCTGTTCCTGGCGGTGGGGGTGCTCGGGCGGCGCACCGCGCTGGCAGTGACGATAGGGATGTTCGTGCTCCTGCCGCTGGCGTTGCGGTGGCACGTGACCACGCCGGCGAACTGGGGCGAGGTGACGAGCAAGGTTGTGTTTTGCAGGCTGGATGCGATCGGGTTTGGCGTGGCGGCGGCGTGGGCGATGCGCCGGATGCGGCCAATGCTCTTGCGCGATCTAGGTTTGCTGGTGGCAGGCGTGGTGCTGGTGGCGCTGCAATGGAGCGAGTGGACACAGCATGTGTTCCCGTCGGGCAGTGCGCGCGGGGCACTGATGTTCAATGTGGTGTCTGTGGGTTTTGTGTTGTGCCTGCCGTTCGCGGTGGGCTGGACGGGGCGGGGCCTTGGGATCGTGCGGCCGGCAATCGCGTGGCTGAGCCGGCTGGCGTATCCGCTGTATCTCACGCACGTGTCGATACTGGAGATGCTGGCCGTGCGCGGATTTGATTTGCGGGTGCCGGTTCCGGTGTTGATCGGGGTGGCGTTGCCGGCGATTTTCCTGTTGGCATGGTTGTTGAACCGGTTTATCGAGCGGCCGATCATGGCATGGCGTCCGCCGCAGCCTGTGGGCCAGGCAGGTCCGTGCTGATGCCCGCCGCGGCGCTCGCTCGCGCGGGGGTGGTTCGGGAATATCAAGATCGTCGGGCGCAGTGGAAGCGCGCGTGGCGGGATCGGGTCGGTTTATGCTTGCGGGCTCTGACGAGGTCGATCACTCGTTTCTGAGCTTGCATAGTCGATGGCGAATTACTGCTGGCATCAACTCCGCCTAAGCGATTGGAGCTTGGAGATTGCCTTGTATTTTTAGGGATCTTGAACGATGGTCAAGTCGCTTTTGTGAAAAAGGCCCATCACGCCTGAGGCGTACCAGGGCACGTTGCAACCTGACGACGTTCGGCACATCCTGAAATGGCCCGGTGGCATGGTATCAAAGTTGGTAATCTGGCCGTGCGGCGCCATCACCATAGTCATTACGTTGCCGGGCGCGCGTCCGGAATCCCAAGTGCGCTGGCGGGCGGCAAGCACACTCGGTTGATTTTCCCAGTCGACCACTAACGCGCTTGCACGCGCATAGAACAGACCAATAAGAATAATCGACAGGGCGGCCGGATGATGCCAGCGAAACCACCCGATGGGCGCAGGGAGCAGACCGGTCAGGCTCAGCAGCGCCATCAGGACCATCGATTGGCGTTGTGTAAACTGGCGCTCGCAGCATTGTGTGCCGAATTGATGGTAGGCAAAAACTTCGGATGTGAAGGCGGCAAGCAATAGCGCGCATGCCCAAATCGCGGCGGTCTTGCGCGTTTCTCTGGTGGGGCGCGTTCCGAAAGGCGGAAGGCAGAGGACAAGCATCAACTTGATTACTGCGCCCGCCATCAATGGCAGGCCGGCGATGCGCAGTGCCTCGTTTGCAAAAGCCGGTATGCCGGCAACGAAACTCGCTCGCCAATTACCGGCTAGGCCACTTGCAGGATCAATCACCTCCCGCATGGGATGTATTCTGCCCAGCGCTACCGTCAGGCACACGGCGGCCGCAAACGCCGTAGGGAGTATCAACGGCCAAAGTGGCTGCCAATTACGGTCCCGCAGCGCTGCGGCTCCGGCCAGGCTCGCGTAGATCAGCACGGTGACTGCGCCGACCTCAAGGCTTACGGACGCGAGTAAAAGGCAGGCCATCAGCGCCCCACCCTTGGCACGGGAGCTTCGCAGCAGAACGGTTGCCCCCGCGAGTCCTGCCCAGCAAGGCAAGTATGCCGCCGAGCCGACGGGCCAATAGAACATCTCGCCAGGCTTGCCGATCATGAGCGTCAAAGCGAACAGCACCATGGCCAGAGAAAACGGATGGCGTTGTCGTCCTGTCCAACCCGCCAGAGCGATCCAGGTCAGGCTTCCGAGCCAAAGCGCGGCGAGGAAAACAGCGATGTGCGGACGATGTGATGTATCGGACAGGTACTCGTAGAACCACCCTAAAGGCTGCCCGACCGGACGCGGTGCCCACTCAAGACTACTCAGCAGCACACCCCATTTACCCTGACCGACAAGCAATGCGCCGAAATAGTCATCGCCTTGCCATCGTCCGCTAGGCAAGAGCAGCGCATACGCGCCCAGCACCAGGCCTGAGATTGCTGCGGAGACCCCTTCCGCATTCAGCCTCTTCAACCCGCCCCCTTGTCCCTAAAACCGAATCGCCGAGGTCCCTAAGAACAAGTCTTCGCGGCCGGATTTAGCGTAGCCTGTCTAGCACTTCAGCACTAGCGGTACTAGAAGGTGGGTGTCCGGTACTAGGGGGTGGGTGTCAGCGGGATCCGCCTTCTTGAAAAAAGAAGCGGCGTATTTCGTGATGCTGACGCGGATTTTTCCGCAAGATCGCGTCAGCATCACAAAATCTGGTTATTTTTCTTTTTGAAGAAGACTTGCTTTCTTCCTTACGCCGCCACGTCCGTCCGCCCGCGGCGATCCGCCATGAACTGGTCGAACTCGGACTTGTCCTTGGCCTGGCGGAGCTTCTCCAGGTATTCGACGAACTCTTTCTGCTCGTCCTCGAGGCGCTTCAGCGTCTCGGCGCGGTATTCATCGAAGGCGGCGTTGCCGCTGCCGCCCATGCGTCCGCCGCGGCCGCCGCGCATGTCCATGTTATACCAGCGGCCACGGGTGGCGCATTTCCAGGCTCTGGAGCGGCCGCTGAAGACCACGAAGCCAAGGGCGGCAAGGCCAATGGGCCAGAAGAACCAGAATCCGGCGATGATCAGCGCAATCCAGGCGCCTTTGCCGTATTCGTCCATTTTATCGACCATCTGCACGGCGCAATCTCCTGCGTGTGAATGTGAAACACATTTACATAGATGGACGAGGGGGAGGGCAAGTCAAGGCAAGGCCTTCTTTTTTGAAAAAAAGAAGCAAAAAACTTTTGA
>CAZZYR010000265.1:0-4242 GCA_964658235.1 uncultured Acetobacteraceae bacterium
GTGTCCGTGACCGGGCCTGTTACCGACAAGCTTGCACCGTCGGTCAGGGCGAAGCCGCCTTTGCTGGCGAAGCTGCCCAACGTGACGACGGCGTTGCCCGCGCTGCTTAGCGTGGTGCTGCCACCCGAACTGCCCGTCAGCGTCGCTGCCGTCATCGTGCCGCCGGTTTGGCTGATCGCCCCGCTCGCCGTCAGTGACAGCAGCGTGCTGCCCGTCACCAGCGCCACCATCGCCTCCCGCAGCGGCTGCGCCTCCAGCCCCAGCGACTCCAGCCCCAGCACCACCGCCACCAGCAGGATCTGCAAGGTGGTGTTCAGCTTGGAAATCATCATCGGCTCGATGGCGATCGGATGGCTCGTCAGCCACAGCAGGATCACGCCGCCCACGATCACCAGGTCCCGGAACACCACCAGGATGGCCAGCCAGTCCGGCAGCTCGGCGGTGGCGGCCAAGGTCACGAACATCCCCACCATCAGCGTCTTGTCCGCCAGCGGATCCAGGATCGCCCCCAGCGCCGTGCCGCCATCCCGCCGCGCCAGCCAGCCGTCGATCCCGTCCGAAATCCCCGCCAGCACGAACAGCGTGAACGCCGCGCCGAACCGGCGATGCAGCACCAGCCAGATGGCGAACGGCACGGCGCACAGGCGCGCGAAGCTGATGATGTTGGGCAGGGTCAGGAATACGTGGCGCTGCGGTGTGACCAATCCGGTGTCAGGCATGCAGCTTGTTTCCCATGGGGGTATGATAGCCTAAGGAAGCAGTCCTTTTTTGAAAAAAAGAACCAAAAAACTTTTGTCCGTTTGGTCCGCGACAGCACTGACAAAAGTTTTTTGCTTCTTTTTTCCAAAAAAGAACTCTTTCCTAGGAGTTAAGCGTGGTTACCTACCGCGACGCCGGCGTCGACATCCGTGCCGGAGACGCCCTCGTGGACGCCATCAAACCCGCCGCCGCCGCCACCGCGCGCCGCGGCGTCATGGGCTCCCTCGGCGGGTTTGCCGCCCTGTTCGATCTCCGCGCCGCCGGCTTCAAGGATCCCGTCCTGGTCTCCTGCACGGACGGCGTCGGCACCAAGCTCATGGTCGCCATCGAAAGCGGCCGCCACGACCAGGTCGGCATCGACCTCGTCGCCATGTGCGTCAACGACCTGGTTGTGCAGGGCGCCGAGCCGCTGTTCTTCCTGGACTATTTCGCCACCGGCAAACTCGCAGTGGAAGACGCCGCCCGCGTCGTCCGCGGCATCGCCGAAGGCTGCCGCCTCTCCGGCTGTGCGCTCGTCGGCGGGGAAACCGCGGAAATGCCAGGCATGTATGCCGCCGGCCATTACGACCTCGCAGGCTTCGCGGTCGGTGCCGCCGAACGCGGCGCGCTCCTGCCTGGCACCGTCAGCCCCGGCGACACGCTGCTCGGCATGCCGTCCAGCGGCGTGCACTCGAATGGTTTTGCCCTCGTGCGCCGCATCTGCCACATCGCGCGGCTCGGCTGGAATGATCCCGCGCCCTGGTCGCCAGGCGAGAGCGTGGCGGACGGGCTGATGGTGCCCACCCGCCTCTATGTGAAGCCGGTCTTGGCCCTCCATAGGGCCGGGCTGCTGCGCGCGGCCGCGCACATCACCGGCGGCGGCCTGCAAGGCAACCTGCCGCGCGTGCTCCCCGCCGGCACCTGCGCCGTGGTGGACCGCGCCTGGCCCGTCCCGCCCGTCTTCGCCTGGCTCGCCCATGCCGGCAAAGTGGCGGAGGAGGAAATGCTCCGCGTCTTTAACTGCGGCATCGGCATGGTGCTGGTGGTGTCCGACCCGCAACAGGCCATGGCCACGCTGGGGGAGATGGGCGAGACCGCCATGCCGATCGGCCATGTCGAAGCCTGCGACGGTCCAGCCTCCATCCGCTTCGCCCTGCCGCCGGGCTGGCCGGGGTGAGTGGCCGCCTGCCTGTCGGCATCCTGATCAGCGGCCGCGGCAGCAACATGGAGGCGCTGATCCGGGCCACGAAAGCGCCGGACTACCCTGCCCGGGTGTGCGTGGTTATTGCGAACAATCCGGACGCGGCCGGGCTGGAGATCGCCCGTCAGGCCGCCATCCCCGCTTTGGCAATCGACCACCGGCTCCATGGACGAGACCGGGCGGCGCACGAGCGGGCACTCGACTCGGCTCTGCGCGACCATGGGGCGCAGGCCGTGTGCCTGGCGGGCTACATGCGCCTGCTGACGCCTTGGCTGGTGGAGCAATGGGCGGGCCGGATGCTGAATATCCACCCTAGCCTGCTGCCGGACCTCCCTGGGCTGGACACCCATGCACGCGCTCTGGCCCTTGGCCGCACCCGCCACGGCTGCACCGTTCATCTGGTCACGGACGAGATGGATGCCGGCCCAGTCATCGCCCAGGCCAGCGTGCCTGTCCGGAAGGGCGATACAGAACCGGCTCTGGCAAATCGCGTGCTCCGGGTGGAGCATCTTTTATATTCGTTCGCCCTGCGTCTATTTGCCGAGCATTATGTTGCGTAATTGGACGAAGATTAATTTCACATTAATCCACGACGCATAGCAGTGCTGCGGATTATGAAGCAATTTTGAGTGGTGTTTTATCTCAATTCTGTCTTAATGCTTCGTGCGTGAGCGGCAACCCCACCCCGCCCTCACGTCTGGCACGGCCGAGACGCCCATCTTGGCCGTGCCGCCCACCCCCCAGTCCCCCTGAAAATCGCATCCCGCACGCCCCAGATCCGTCCAGCCGCAGATCGCGCGCCGTGGGGTGATAAAGTTTTGACGAACCGATTTCGTGGACGCCTGCTGCGCAGCAGCATGGGCCGCCTGGCTTCCTCCGCGCAAGCTATGCAAAGCACGCTGACGTCTGTGGGCATGCGGGGCCGCCCGGCTGCGCGCAGCGTTGACGGCCCCGTGGACGTCGCTGGCCTCCTGGAGCGCGTCCTGG
The DNA here is from genome assembly GCA_964658235.1 of uncultured Acetobacteraceae bacterium. Taxonomy (GTDB): domain Bacteria; phylum Pseudomonadota; class Alphaproteobacteria; order Acetobacterales; family Acetobacteraceae; genus BOG-908. Next base: position 2,927 of record CAZZYR010000265.1, read on the forward strand.
GTCGCGCATTGCCGGGACTCGGCGCAACTGCGCCTGAACCCGGCAAGTCGCCTGGCCCAATGCCCGGAGCGCGAGCCTCCACCGGCACCACCGCCGATGGCGAATTCCTGTCCGGCACCTATGCCGGCCCCGCCGGCGCCCGCCCATACCGCCTGTTCGTGCCCGCCCACTTGCCGCCCCATCCGGCGCTTATCGTGATGCTGCACGGCTGCACCCAATCCGCGGAGGACTTCGCCGCCGGCACTCGAATGAACCTGCATGCCGCCGGGCGCGGCGCGCTTGTGCTGTATCCGGTCCAGGTCAGCTCGGCCAACATGCAGAAATGCTGGAACTGGTTCAATCCGGCGGACCGCCAGCGTGACGGCGGCGAGGCTGCCCTGATCGCCGCCATGACCCGCCAGGTGATGGCTGAGCACACAATCGATCCATCCCGCGTCTTCGCCGCCGGTCTGTCCGCCGGCGGCGCCCACGCCGCCATCCTGGGTGCCGCCTACCCTGACCTGTTCGCCGCCGTCGGCGTGCATTCCGGCCTGGCCTGCGGCGCCGCATCGGACATGCCCAGCGCCTTCGCCGCCATGCGCCAGGGCCGCCCCGGCGCCGGCACCCACGCCAAACGCACCATCATCTTCCACGGTGACGCGGATGCCACCGTAAACGTCCGCAACGCCGACGCCGTCGCCGAACAGGTCGCCACCGGCAGCGCGTTGCGCTCCGAGTCCGGCACGTCGCCCGGCGGACTCAGCTACACGCGCACCGTCCAGCAGGACGGCGCCATCGAGCGCTGGACCGTCCACGGCGCCGGCCACGCCTGGTCCGGCGGAAGTGCCGCGGGAAGCTTCACCGAGCCGCGCGGGCCGGATGCCTCGGCGGCAATGCTGGATTTTTTCCTGGGGAAATAAGAAAGCGCTTCGTTTTGGAAAAAGAAGCAAAAACTTTTTCCAGTGCTGTCGTGGAGTCCAAAACCTCTTCCCCTTGGCCGGGCTCATGTCCCGGCCATCCACGCGGCTCCGCAGTCCAATTCAGCAATCATCTTGTCCACAGATGACGCAGATGAGAAAGACGCCGCTTCTGACAGCTCCCGACCCATGGCATCTGCCCTCTTTATTCGCGCACAGCTTTCCTGAGCCTGCAAGGTTCATTTGATTGCGTGCCCTGCATGCCCGCGCTTGAACAAATGCAAAGCGCTACCACAGAGATCACGGAGAACACAGAGAAGAACCGCCCTCTCTGTGTTCTCCGTGATCTGCGTGCGCTCTATGTTGCTGAATGTGGTGCCGGGGAACGGCGTCAGGGCCGGGGACTTGAAGTCGCTCAAT
>CAZZYR010000266.1:0-4242 GCA_964658235.1 uncultured Acetobacteraceae bacterium
CAAAAAAGAAGCAAAAAACTTTTGTCACTGCTGTCGCGGACTGAATGGATAAAAGTTTTTTGGTTCTTTTTTTCAAAAAAGAACTGCTTGCTTTGGCAACTGCGAAGCATTTGCAGTAATGAAGCTTCGCTTGACTGTGCAGAGCGCTGGCCTAGATGATTGGCCATGCGCGACTTCACCAGCCTGTCCGAACGCGAAATCCTGGCTTTGGCGATCAGCTCCGAGGAGGAGGATGGCCGCGTCTATGCCGACTTCGCCGAGCGGCTGCGGGACGATTATCCGGACAGCGCCAGGATCTTCACGGACATGTCCGCGGAGGAGAACGAGCATCGCCGGTCCCTGATCGATCTCTATGCGAACAAGTTCGGGCAACATATCCCGCTGATCAGGCGATCCGACGTGCGCGGCTTTACCGCGGCCCGGCCATACTGGCATCTGCCGGTGCTGAAGATAGAGACGGTGCGCAAGGCGGCGCGGGAGATGGAGCTGCAGGCCGGCCGCTTCTATCGCGCGGCGGCGGCACGCAGCACGGACGCGGCAATCCGCAAGCTGCTGGGCGATCTGGCAGCGGTGGAGGAGGGGCACGAGCGTCAGGCGGGCCATCTGCAGGAAGCGCATTTGTCCGATGGGCGCGGCGAGCGGGAGGACGACGACGCGCGGCGGCGGTTCGTGCTGCAGATTGTGCAGCCCGGGCTGGTGGGCCTCATGGACGGGTCCGTGTCCACGCTGGCGCCGGTGTTTGCCGCGGCGTTCGCCACGCATCAGAGCTGGAACGCGTTCCTGGTGGGGCTGGCGGCCAGCATAGGGGCCGGCATTTCCATGGGCTTTGCCGAGGCGCTAAGCGATGACGGCAAGATATCCGGACGCGGCACGCCGATCCTGCGCGGGCTGATCTGCGGGGCGATGACGACGCTGGGCGGGATTGGGCACACGCTGCCGTATCTGATCCATGATTTCTGGACCGCGACCTATGCGGCGGGCGCCGTGGTGGTGGTGGAGCTGGCGGTGATTTCGTGGATACGCTGGCGGTATATGGACTCGAATTTCACGACGGCGGCGTTTCAGGTGATGTTTGGGGGCGCGCTGGTGCTGGCGTGCGGGATACTCATAGGAAGCAGTTAAGGCCTTCTTTTTTGAAAAAAAGAAGCAAAAAACTTTTATCACTTTAGTCCGCGACAGCACTGATAAAAGTTTTTGGTTCTTTTTTCAAAAAGAACTCTTTCTTCCTTACGGCATTAGCATCTTCGTCAGATACGTCATCTCCAGCGCCTGTTCCTCCGCCGCCTCGCGCGGATTGGCACCCGCCGCGTGCCCGCCCTCAATTGACTCATGGTAGTAGAACGGTAACCCCATCTGTTCCATGCGCGCAGCGAACTTGCGGGCGTGGACGGGGCCCACGCGGTCGTCACGGGTGGTGGTGAAGATGAACGGCACGGGATAATGCGTGCCGGCGCGCAGGTTGGCGTATGGCGAGATGCCGGCGAGGAAGGTGCGTTCGGCGGGGTTCGAGACGGAGCCGTATTCGCCGACCCAGCTGGCACCGGCGGCAATGTTTTCGAAGCGCAGCATGTCCAGCAAGGGGACATCGATGATGACGGCTTTCCAGAGATCGGGGTGCTGTTCGAACTCCACGCCCATCAGCAGGCCGCCATTGGACCCCCCGCGGATGCCGAGATGGGTGGGGTTGGTGATGTGGCGGGCGATCAAATCCTGGGCCACGGCCGCGAAATCGTCATAGATGTGCTGGCGTTTTGTCTTCAGGCCGGCTTCGTGCCAGGCGGGGCCGAACTCGCCGCCGCCGCGTATGTTGGCGAGCACATAGACGCCGCCCCGTTCAAGCCAGAGTTTGCCGAGGCCGGCGTTGTAGGTGGGGGTTTCGCTGACCTGGAAGCCGCCATAGGCGTACAGCAAGGTTGGATTGGCGCCGGTGAGCTTCATGGTTTTGGGGTGGATGACGAAATAGGGGATCTTGGTGCCGTCCGTGGACGCGGCTTCAAATTGCTGGACGGTGTCACGCGAGGCATCGAATTTGGCGGGCAGCGATTTGACCAGGACGGGTGCCGCCGCGGTGGCGGTGTCCGCGAGATAGAGCGCATCCGGCTGGAGGAAGCTGGTGACCTTGAACATCGCCTGGTCCGTGCGCGGGCTGGTGGTGACGATGCTGATCGCGGCATTGTCCGGCAAAGGCAGCGTGCGGGCGGACCAGGCAGCGCCGCTGTTCGAGAAGACCATGGCGCGGCCACGCACATTGTCCAGAACGGCGGCGACGACGTGGTTCGCGGTGACCGCGATTTCGTCCGCGGATTGGCGCGGGCCGGGCGCCCAGACGAGCGTGGGACGGCCGTCCGGATGGGCCATGTCGAGTGCGACGAGACTGCCGGCCGGGAGTGCGGGGCTGCCTGGCATGTCCTGGTTGAGGCGGGCGACGAGTTGATTCTGGACGAGGCCTTCGAGTTCGGCTTTCTCAGGCAGGTTCAGATGGGTCTTGGTCTGGCCGGGCACGTAGAATTCGGAGCGGAAGAAATCCAGGCCGCGCTGGATGACGGTGACATGGTGGCTCTGCCCGTCCACGAAGGTGGTGAGCTGAACCGCCACATCGTCCTTGCCGCCGCGAAAGACCTCCACGGCGTCGGCAAGTTTTTCGCCGCGATGAAGCCGCTTGATGATGAATGGATAGCCGGACGCGGTCATGCTGCCCGGGCCCCAATCGGTGCCGACCAGAAGGGTGTTGGCATCCTCCCAATCCGCTACCTGCTTGGCGTGCGGAATGGTGAAGCCGCCTGGGACGAAGGCGTTCGTTGTCAGATCGAATTCGCGGGTGGTGACGGCGTCCTCGCCGCCTTCGGACAGGCTGATCAGGCATCGCGCGTCCGCCGGGTGGTCGCAGGTGTCGCCTTTCCAGACCCAGGTGTGGTGTTCGGCGTGGCCCAGCGCGTCGATGTCGATGACTGTCTGCCAGTGCGGTGCCTGTGTTGCGTAATCCTGCGTGGTGGTGCGGCGCCAGAGGCCCTGGGTGTGGGCGGCGTCCTGCCAATGATTGAAGACGGCGCCTGCTAGAAACTCCGGCAGCGGGATGCGGTCATCGGCCTGCGCGATGGACGTGGCCTGGTCCAGGAAGGTTTGATAATGCGAATTGGTGAGTAGCGGCTTGAGCGTGCGTTCGTTTTCCGCGCGGACCCAGGCGAGGGATTTCGGGCTGTCCACTTGCTCAAGCCAAAGGAAGGGGTCCGGGGTTTGCGCGATGGCCGGGGTGGCGAGGAGGAGGGCGAGGAGCGTCGCGGTGGGCCGCATCGGATTTCCTTTCGGAACGGGAGGCAAAGATTCAACACGAAAACACAGAGCGTGCGCGTTGTGATCAGGTTTTGCGTGGGCGAGCCCAGACGGTGAAGACGCCAAGGAGCGCGGCGGCGAGGCCGAACCAGGTGAGTGCGTATTGCAGATGGTTGTTGACGGGGCGGGGCAGGTTTTCGGCGGGGATAGGGCCGTCCCCGGCGGCGCCCATTGCGACGAGGATGTAGGGGGCCGCGTTCGCGGCGCCGAGGGCGGGGCCGATGGTGGCGGGGTTGAGGGTGTAGAAGTGACGGCCTTCGGGGTCGTCCGCGGCAGAGAGCCAATTGGGGGTTTCGGGCAGGCGGATGTAGCCGGTGATGGTGGCGGGGCCGGCCTGCGGGCGGGGCTGGCCGCTATCGGTGGGGATCCAGCCGAGCACGGCAAGGATGGGAGGCAGGCCGGGGCGGTCCAGCCGCTCGATGAGTTGGGCGCCCATGTGGTTGTTGCGGACTTCGGCCCCGTAGAGGGCCACCGGGGCGGTGGCAAGTGTGCCTTGCGCGGTCACGCGGGCGAACAGCTTGGGTGTCGTTGTTCCGATTGGGCTTGGGGGGGTTACCTCAGCGGCATCGATCTGGGCGAGGATGCCTTCCTTCCACGTCAGGCGGTGGAGCTGCCAGACGCCCAGCACGATCAGGATTGCCGTGGCAGCGGCCGTAGCGATGGCGGCGCCCAGGATGGGGGTGCGGCGCACGGTTATGGTCTTGGCAGCTCTGTACGGGCAATAGCGGGCAGCAGGCCAAGGTCCCGCATCCTCCCCACATCGTCACGGTTGGCGCGGTGTTCGATGATCAGGCCGTCCTTCAGCGTGTACCAATGAATGTGCTGGACCTTGAAGGTCTTTCCAGTGGGCGGTACGCCGACGAGCAGGCCGCCGAGGACGGCAATCTTGCCCACGCCCGTGTGGGTGCCGGT
>CAZZYR010000267.1:0-4235 GCA_964658235.1 uncultured Acetobacteraceae bacterium
CGCCTCCACCATGGAAATTGCCGCCGCCGCCGTGGAATCTCCCGCCACCGCCGCCATGGAAACCGCCGCGCTGTGCAGAAGACGGCGTGGTGGACATCGCCAAGGCGACAGCTGCCAAGCCGACGCCGCCCAGCACAGCCTTTGTCACGTGACTAAGCCCCGCCATTTTGAACCCCTCCATCATGACAGCTGATCTGGTCAGCCGGCGGTCAGGCCCCAAGGAACGAAATGTCACGGAAGATCACGCCAAGGCGATGGCGGCCCGGCTCAGGGCACCAGGACGGTGCTTCCCGTGGTCGCCCGGCTTTCCAGCGCGATATGCGCGGCAGCCGCATCCTGCAGCGCGAACGTCTGGTGCACGCCGGCCTGGACCACGCCGCCCGCCACGACGCCGAACAGATCGGCCGCCATGCGCTCCAGATCCGGGCGTTTGGCGGTATAGGTCGCCAGCGTCGGGCGTGTGAGGAACAGGCTGCCCTTGGCCGCCAGCATGCTGGGATCCACCGGCGGGACCGGCCCGGACGACGACCCGAACGTCACCATCAACCCCAACGGCGCCAGGCAATCCAGGCTGGCCTGGAAACTGTCCCGCCCCACGCTGTCATACACCACCGGCACCATGGCTGCCCCAGTCAGCCGCTTGACCTCGGCCGCCAGGGTCTGGTGGCCGATCACCACATGCGAGGCTCCATGCGCCATCACCAGCTCAGCCTTGGCCTCGGTGGAAACCACCGCAATCACCCGCGCACCCAGATGCCGGGCCCATTGGCACAGCAACAGGCCCACGCCGCCCGCGGCGGCCAGCACCACGATCGTGTCCCCGGCTTTGACGGCGTAGGTCCGATGCAACAGATACTGCGCCGTGAGGCCTTTCAGCATGAGCGACGCCGCCGTCAGGAAATCGATCCCGTCCGGCAAGTGGATCAGCCGGTCCGCCTGAATGACACGATTACTGGCATACGCGCCCAACGGCCCCGCATAGGCCACGCGGTCGCCCACCGCCACGCTCTCCACCCCAGGCCCGATGGCGGAGACGATGCCCGCGCCCTCCTGCCCGATCACCGCCGGAAAACCGGACACCTTGTATTGGCCGGTGCGGAAATACACGTCGATGTAGTTCAGACCGATCGCTTCCTGCCGGATCAGCGCTTCGCCCGGCCCAGGCTCCGGCAACGGCACGTCCTCCCACCGCAGCATGTCCGGGCCGCCATAGCCGTGAATGCGAATGGCTTTGCTCATGGATCCTCCGGACGCCCGTTCGCAGGGCGGTCTCGCCGTTCAAGCGCCAGCAACCACATCTTGGTTTCAATCCCCTCGCCACCCGAATAGCCGCCAGCCCCAACCGAGCCGACGACCCGGTGGCACGGGATCAGGATGGGAATGGGATTGGCCGCGTTGGCACCGCCCACGGATCTGGCCGAGCCGCCGGCACGTGCCGCAATCGCGGCATAGGATGCGGTCTGCCCATAGGGGATGTCTCGCAACGCCTGCCAGATCCGTTGGCGATACACGCTACCGCACGGCGCCAAAGGCAGCTCGAACTCTGCCCGCTCCCCATCGAAATACGCCTGAAGCTGCTCCCGGCCGCGAAGCAGAAGCGGCGTTTCCGTCTGATCGCGCCCAAACCCCCAATCGAGGGCGACGATCGCGCCGTCTTCCTCGGACAGGGTCAATGCGCCCACTGGGGTGTGGAACGAAAGCTGCGGCATGCAGGATGACTACCGCGGCGGATTGCCGAGCGCCAGTGGGCGCAGTAAGGCCTTTCGCGTTGTATCAGGACGGCAAGACATGGGCGGTAGACTTTCCAAAGACCCTGAGTTTTTCTTCGACTTTCACGTCTTCGTCTGCACCAACCGCCGCCCGGACAACCATCCCCGCGGCAGCTGCGCGGCGCGGGGATCAGAAATGTTGCGCGACTATACGAAAGCGCGCGCCAAGGAGCTTGGCCTGCAGCGCGTCCGCATCAACACCTCGGCGTGCCTGGACCGCTGCGAGCTGGGGCCCTGCATCGTCGTCTACCCCGAAGGCATCTGGTACAGGGTGGGCAGCAGGCAGGACGTGGACACCGTGCTGGCTGCGCATCTGCAGGCCGGCGGCCGCGCGACGGAGCTGATGCTGGACACATGACGGCGCCACACGCCGCGGGCAACGCCGGCGACACCATCTTCGCGCTCGCCAGCGGCGCTGGACGAAGCGCCATCGCCATCATCCGGATATCCGGCAACCTGTCGGCCGCCATTGTCGCGCGTCTCTGCGGGGCTTTGCCGTCAGCCCGGCGCGCCAGCTTGCGCAGCCTCCACGACCCAAGCGGCGCGCTGCTCGACCGGGCGCTCGTTCTGTGGATGCCTGGCCCGGCCAGCTACACAGGCGAGGATACGGCCGAACTGCATCTGCATGGTGGGCGCGCCGTGGTGCGTGCGGTGACGGACGCGCTGTTGGCCGCCGGCGCTCGCCCGGCCGATGCAGGCGAATTCACTCGCCGCGCCTTCCTCGCCGGCCGCATGGATCTGCTCGAGGCGGAAGCCATCGCTGACCTCGCCGCAGCCGACACACAAACCCAGCGCACTCGCGCGCTTCGCCAGATGAGCGGCGAAGCAACCAACCTCGTCGCCGGATGGGCAACCCGATTGACTCGCTGCCTTGCCTTCCGGGAGGCGCTTATCGATTTCCCGGAGGACAACCTGCCGGAGACTGTCGAGCAGGACCTGGACGCCGCTATCGCCCGGCTGGCCTCCGACATGGATGCCCATCTCAGTCGCGCGACATTCGGCGAACGGGTTCGAAATGGTCTGGTGTTCGCCATCACAGGCGCACCCAACGTTGGAAAGTCGTCTCTTTTCAACGCTTTGGCGAAGCGCGATATGGCCATCGTCTCGCCGGTGCCAGGAACCACACGGGATACGCTGGAAGTATTGCTCGACCTCGGCGGCGTCGCGGTCACGCTGGTCGATACCGCCGGCTTGCGTGACACCGATGACATCGTTGAGGCGGAAGGCGTGCGCAGGGCAAAAGCCCGGGCGGAAGCAGCCGATTTGGTGCTGCTGGTGATCGAAGCCGGAAGCCCGATACCGGAGCTATCGCCAGGTTCCGATGCACTCATTATCGCGAGCAAAACGGATCTGGCCGAGGCGCCTGGCGGCCTCCATGGCGTCAGCGTGCAAACGGGGGCGGGGATCGAAGCCCTGTCGGCGGACCTCGCACAGCACGCGCGGCGGCTTGTGCACGCTGAGGACATGCCGCTGCTCTCCCGCGCGCGGCACGTGGCCGCGCTGCAAGACACCCTTGCGCATTTGCATGCGGCGCTCGATTGCACGATGGGCGAGCTGCAGGGCGAAGAGCTGCGCCTTGCGCTCGCGGCGCTGGGGCGCCTCAGCGGCCGGGTCGATACCGAGGCGGTTCTCGATGTGGTATTCGGCGCGTTCTGCATCGGCAAATAGGGTTCGGCATGCCAGGGTCTGAGTTCGACGTGGTCGTGATTGGCGGTGGCCATGCGGGGGCCGAGGCGGCGTCCGCGTCCGCGCGAGTCGGCGCACGGACCCTGCTGGTCACCCAGCGGACCGACCGCATAGGGGAGCTCTCATGCAACCCGTCCATCGGCGGGATCGGCAAAGGCCACCTGGTGCGCGAGATCGACGCGCTGGACGGCCTGATGGCGCGCGCGGCCGACGCCGCCGGCATCCATTTCAAACTGCTCAACCGCAGCAAGGGCCCCGCGGTTCGTGGCCTTCGCGCCCAGGTTGATCGAAGCCTGTACCGGACAGCTATCCAGTCCGCGCTATTCGCCACGCCTGGCCTGACCATCCTGGCTGGCCAGGCGGACGATCTCCTCTTCGACATAGCGGGCCACCTTTCGGGCATCCGGCTGGAATCCGGCTCGGCAGTCGCGTGCAGATCCGTGATCATCACCACGGGCACCTTCCTGCGCGGGATGATCCATGTCGGGCACCAGCAAACCGCCGCCGGCCGCGTGGGCGAAGCTCCGTCCACCGCGCTCGCTGACACCTTCGCCCGGCTCGGCCTCCCGCTCGGCCGGCTCAAGACAGGCACGCCGCCCCGCCTGGCGCGCGACAGCATTGATTGGGACCAACTCACACCCGATCCGGGCGACACCTGCCCGGAGCCGTTCAGCTTCCTCACAGACCGAATTTGCCAGCAGCAGATCGAATGCCGGATCACCGGCACCACGCCGGCCACGCATGCCCTTGTCCGTGCCAACCTCGCACAATCCGCCATGT
>CAZZYR010000268.1:0-4179 GCA_964658235.1 uncultured Acetobacteraceae bacterium
TAGGGAATTTTCCGCGTTGGCGGCCCGGGTATGCGGCGGGCGGCTTTTTCAGCGATGCCGGAGATGCCCTCGCGGCGTTCGAGCTCGGCCCAGACTTCGGATGGATGAACGCTCGCGCTGACCCAGAGAAGCAGAAGGTGGTAGAGGACGTCAGCGCTTTCCGCGACGAGGGCGGCGTTGTTGCCGGCAACGGCTTCGATCAGGCATTCGACAGCCTCCTCGCCGAATTTCTGGGCGACCTTGGCGGTGCCGCGGGAGAGCATGCGAGCGGAGTGGCTGAGGGCGGGATCTGTGTCTCGCCGGGCTTGGACAACGTCCCAGAGGCGGTCCAGCACTTGGGGGGAGACGCCGGTGGAGGGCGGGGGCGGCGGGCGGTCGGGGCGGCGTTTTTCGGGCTTTTTCGGCAAAAGCGGAGTCCTTTGGGGCGGCGCAGGTTGCCGGCGGACGAGGTTAGCTGGCGATGGGGCGGATGGGGAGGCCCGCGGTGGCGAGCGCCTGCTTTACCTGTGCAACCGTGAGCGTGCCAAAGTGAAAAATACTGGCGGCGAGGAGGCCGGTGGCGCCGGCGCGCGCGCCTTCGATGAGGTGGTCCGTGGTGCCGACGCCACCGCTGGCGACGACGGGGAGGCGGATGGCGGCGCAGACGGCTTTCAGCAGGTCCGTGTCAAAGCCTGCGCGGGTGCCGTCCCGGTCCATGCTGGTGAGGAGGATTTCCCCGGCGCCGAGGGATTCGAGCTGCTGGCACCAGGCGATGGCGTCCAAGCCGGTGGCAGTGCGGCCGCCATGGGAGAAGACTTCCCAACGGCCGGGGGCAGCGGCGCGGGCGTCCACGGCGGCGACGACGCACTGGCTGCCGAATTTTTCGGCAGCTTCCGCGATGAGGGCGGGACGGGTGATGGCGGCGGAGTTGATGCCGCATTTGTCGGCTCCGGCCAGGAGGAGGCGGCGCATATCCTCGGTGGTGCGGATGCCGCCGCCAACGGTAAAGGGGAGGAAGATTTTTTCCGCTGTGCGGTGGACGACATCGAGGATGGTGTCCCGCTGTTCGTGGCTGGCGGTGATGTCCAGGAAGGTGAGTTCGTCCGCGCCGGCGGCATCATAGATGGCGGCTTGTTCCACGGGGTCTCCGGCATCCTGGAGGTTGACGAAGTTGACACCTTTGACGACGCGGCCGGCGGCGACGTCCAGGCAGGGGATGATGCGGAGTTTGAGCATTGTGGGGGAGTAAAGGCCTTCCGCGAAGGTGTGCAAAGACTTTGTCTGGAGGCGTGCGGGCTGAGGGTGAAAGGCGAGGGGCGCCCCTTGCAGCGCCCGATTGCCGCGACGAGAAAAGTTGCCTCACCCGAAACGACAGCGAGTTTGATGACGAAGGCGGCCCGATAGCTGGTAGTGCATGAAGCAGCGCTGGCAAATCGTGCTCTTTGCTGTGGTATCAAGCGGGCAACACACGGAGTGATTTTCTACTGGTTTGCGTACGCTTCAAAATATGCTCGTGCAGAGCTTATTTTAAGGCAATGCAGCGCGCATGGCGGCACATCATTCCGGCTACGGTGGTGATCGGTTGGGCGACGATGAAACAATTTCGCGCGCAGACGACCTTATATGCGGATTGCGCCGCACGTTGATAAATGGGCATAGGCTCGGTTTGGTGTTCTTGCGCGCCGATCAATATCAGCGGGACAGTCTAGGCGCGGGGGCGAGGTCCGCCGGGGCACGCTCTGTCTGGCATGCAACCGCCATGCGATGGATTGGCCGGCGGTGCAGGCGATTTTGTATAGCATGGCGGCGGGAGAAGCTGACGAGGAAATGCAGCGGACCGGGCGTGCCGAGCGTGTTTGAGCCTGGCGCGGATTGAGAATGTCCGCCAAGTATGTGCCGAATGTTGCAGAGTTGAGTGCCACCGGAGACTCTGCTGACCGGCTTATGCTACATTGGTGGTATGTGCGCCGTTGTTGGCGCAGCCAAGGAGCGGGCAGCTGTTATGGACAGAGACCGAGGCCAGGAAGGTGCGACAGCTCGCCTCTTCGCGCTCTACCTGGCCCCGTTTTACCCAATCCCTGAGAACGACGCGTGGTGGGGGCCGGGCTTCACGGAATGGACGAATGTCGCCAAGGCGCGGCCGCTGTTTCCCAACCACATTCAACCGCGCCTACCTCGCGATCTGGGCTTTTACGACCTGGGGGTTCCTGAGACCAGCGATGCGCAAGCCGATCTGGCGCGCAGTTGTGGCGTGGAGGGGTCTTGCTACTGGCACTATTGGTTTGGAAACGCCCGGCGCATATTGGAGCGGCCGTTTCAGGAAGTGCTGGACAGCCGTAAGCCCGATTTTCCTTTCTCGCTCGCCTGGGCCAACCAGTCGTGGACCGGCATTTGGCACGGTAGCCCGAACAGCGTCCTCATGAAGCAGGAGTATCCTGGACGCGCCGACCAGACCGCCCACTTTAACTGGGCAAGGCGGGCGTTCGAGGACCCACGTTACCAATGCGTGGATGGAAAGCCAGTTTTCATGGTCTTCGCTCCGCAAGATCTCCCTAGCACCTCCGAATTTATTGATTACTGGCGCGAATTGGCACACCAGAGCGATTTTCCCGGTATGTATTTCGTTGCACTTGCCGATCGCTATCATTCGGGTGTGGACCGTTACAATGAGCCCATTCTGGCCCCGTTCGACGCTGTTACGCCCCACGTTCCTTACGACTACTTACAGGATGTGCCGCAGGATCTTGTGACCAAAATCAAGAGGCGATTTCGTACTCGCAACTTCGGCGGCCTTGGTGCTATGGCGGACAGCAGATTTAGCCGTCCGGCCCGCTATAGCTATGCCGATGCCGTCAAAAAGGCTTTCCATGACTTGCCGGATGATGCGCGGTTCCTGTCCGGTGTCATGCCAGGCTGGGACAACACCCCCGCTCCGCTGCAAGGGGCGTGGTGTTTGAAGGCTCGACGCCGGCGTTGTTCGCAGCATATCTGCAAAAAGCGGTGGACAGGGTCAGCACGAGGCCGCCTGAGCAGAAGATCATTTTCATGAAAGCCTGGAACGAGTGGGCGGAGGGCAATTACGTTGAGCCTGATGCTCTTAGCGGACATGCTTACTTGGACGCTATCAGAAGCGTCATCTATCCTTCCGGCACGCCGATTGAGACCCAGCTTGCTACGCGGAGTATGGCGTGAGCCAAGCCACCGCGGCTCCGTTCAGGGCGCCACGCATCTGCGTTGTGGTGATCAGCCATATCCTGAACGTGCCCGTGCGCGCTATGTTCGAGCGTTTGCGCCGGGAGGTGCCACTTGACCATGACACTTGCATGATCTTGAGCACCGACGACACAGCGGCGGCGGCGGCGGGCGGTGTTGACGTGCCGGGCCTGGTTTGGATCAGCAAAGAAGATGTTTTCCGCCTTGGCTATCCACAGAAGTGCCGTCACCAGAATTGGGTGATGGCCGGCAACTTAGACCTTGTGTTCCTGGAATTTCAACGCCGCCTGCCTGATTACGACCAATACTGGTTTGTCGAGTATGACGTGCATTGGGAAGGTGATTGGAGCGTGTTCTTCGAACACTTTCGTCACAGCCAGGCGGCGTTGCTTGCTGCGACGCTGCAACACATCGACGAGGTGCCGCAGAAGCTTGCCCTGCTATCCTATCCGCAGCACGTTGTTCCAGCGGGCGTGCCATTGGAGCGGACAAACACCGTCAAGGGGTTCTTGCCGATTTGCCGCATCAGCCGTGAGTTGATGCAGGCGCTTGATGCGGCTTATCAAAAAGGTCTCGGGGGGCACTACGAGATCATGATACCCAGCGTTGCGGTCCAGGGTGGGATGTCTATCGAGGATTTCGGTGGCCGTGGACGGTACGTGCAGTCCGACAACGTGGATCGCTTTTACTTCGCGCGCGGTTCCGCCTACACCCACTCTCCGGGAAATTTTGTTTTCCGGCCAGAACAACGGGTTTTGAGGCGCCCCAACACGCTATGGCATCCCGTAAAGCCCAGTGGCGTGCCGCTTTGGCATCCGCTGCGCTTTGAGGGCGGTGCGATGAAGGGCATCGAAGAGTGGCTTAAGCCATGGATCTGGCGCGTGGTGATTTGGTTGTGGTTCGCGATCCGCTGGCGTCCGTTGCATGTTGCGGCAGATCTTGGAACAGGTGACGCACCTCCAACAAGCCAAGTTTAACGGCTGTAAG
>CAZZYR010000269.1:0-4168 GCA_964658235.1 uncultured Acetobacteraceae bacterium
ACCATCTGAGAGATAACGCCTTTCTGCGCTATCTACGCCAGCCCCAAGTTTTTTGGTTCTTTTTTTCAAAAAAGAACTGCTTCCTTGCTTCTGCTGAAATGCTGTCCCAGTAATCCCAGCACATCCCCCGGCGCCTCCAGCGCCACCGAATGCCCGGCCTGCGCGATCGTCCGCATGCGTCCCCCTGCAGCCGCGGCAATCGCGGCCGCTTCCGCTGGCCCGTAGGCATGATCCTCGCCGCCGGCAATCGCCAGCACGGGAACGCGGCAGCCGGCAAGCTCCTTCAGCACCGGCGTGCGCAACACCACGGCGCGGGCGCACTCGGCGATGGAGGGCGGCAGCGCGGCGATGCGCGCGCGCCAATGGGCACGCTCCTCCTCGCGCGCCGGGTCCGCCAGGAAAGTGTCCCCGAACATGATGTGCATGATGGTGTCCGCGTGGGGCGCCGCGCCCTGGGCCGCCAGGGCATCCACCAGCGGCATGAATTCGGCGATGCGCCCTTCGGCTTCCGCGGAACTGCCCAGCACGGTGCAGGACAACAGCAGCTCCGGCCGGCGCGCGGCCAGGCGAAGTGCCACGAAGCCGCCCAGTGAGTTGCCAACGAAATGGCAGGGGCCGGCGTCCAGCGCCTCGATTAGTGCGGCGGCGTCCTCGGCCAGCGTGTCGATGTTGGCTGCGGGGGCTGGCGCGCTGCGGCCTTGGCCACGATGGTCGTAGGTGATCACCCGGTGCGTGGCGGTCAGGGCTGCCACCTGGTTGTGAAACATGGTGTTGTCGAAGAACAGCGAATGGCTGAACACCACGGGCGTGCCGCTGCCGGAATCCTCCACCCAAAGCGCGGCGCCATTGATCGATTGAAGTGCCATTCGCCACGTCCCCTGTTTTGCCAAATCGTTTTTTGCCGCATGGTAGCATACGCCCGCGCGCCGCGTCCGCAGCTTCAGGAGTGTTTATGGATCCACGTGTGTGGCTGGCGCTTTCAATAGCAACGCCGGTCATGGGCTGCGCGGCCACCACGGGGGTGATCCCGGTGGGGCCGGGCGTGTTCGCGGTGTCCGCCATGCGGGCGCCGGTGCGCGGCGGGGGTGAGGAGGCGCGGCGCGTGGTCCTGGCGGAGGCGGACGGTTTCTGCCGCGCGCAAGGCGGCGTGTTCGTGTCACTGGAACTGCGGCCGGACGGTGATCCCAGAACGCCCTATGACCCCACGGCTTTTGACGCCACATTCCGCTGCGGCGCGGCGGGTGATCCCGCGGCCATGCCGCTCCTGGAGCCAAAGCAGGAGGACAAACGATGATCACGCGCAGAACCCTGACCCTTTCGGCGGCACAGGCCGCCGGCTTCGCCATCCTGCTGCGCGCCTGGCACGCCGGCGCGGACACCCCGCCGCAATCGAAGCTGGATGCGCTGTTCGCCAAATTCGCCGAGGAGATGCTGGTGCGCGTGCCGGAGCGGGCCACCAGCCTGGGGCTGGATTCAGGCAAGCTCGCGCCATTGCGGGCAAAGCTGCATGAAGCCTCGCTGGCGGCCATTGCGCAGGACAAACAGGACAATGCCCGCCGCCTGGCCGAACTCCGCGCGATCGACCGCGCGCCGCTCACCGGCCTGGACGCGGCCAATTACGACACGGTGCTGTTCACATTGGAGGTGGATGACGAAGCGGGAAGGCTGTTTGACTACGGCACCGGCGGCGCGCGCTCGCCCTATGTGCTGAGCCAGCTGACCGGGGCCTACCAGTCCGTACCGGATTTCCTGGACAACCAGCATCCGATCAAGACCGCGGATGACGCCGAGGCCTATCTGGCCCGCATGGCCGCGTTCGCCCGCCTGATGGATCAGGAGCGGGAGGTGTTCGCGCATGATGCGCAAGCGGGCGTCATCCCGCCCGATTTCATCATCGACACGGCGCTGGTGCAAATGGGCGTATTTCTCGCCACGCCGGCGGCGCGGGCAACCCTGGTGACATCGCTGGCCAAGCGCGCCTCCGCCGCCAAGCTGGACGGCGGCTACGCCACGCGCGCCGCCGCGCTCTACACGGACCAGGTTCTGCCGGCCCTGCAACGCCAGGCCGATGCGCTGAAGGCGGCGCGCGCGAAGGCCGTCTCGGAGGCCGGCGTGGCCAGGCTGCCCAAGGGGCCGGATTTCTACCGGCTGGGGCTGAAGACCTACACCACGGCCTCACTGTCGCCCGAGCAGATCCACCAGACCGGGCTTGACCTTGTCACCAGCCTGTCCGCGCAGATTGACGCGGCCCTGCGCAAGCAGGGCTTCTCCGATGGCACCGTGGGCGCGCGCCTGGCTGCGCTGGCGGCGGACAAGACACAGCTTTACGAGAACACGGACGCGGCCAAGGAAACGCTGATCGCGGATTTGAACGCGCGCGTGGCCGTGATGCAGGGCAAATTGACGGAACGATTCGACACGCTGCCGAAGGTGACCGTGCAGATCAGGCGTGTTCCGAAAGCCATCGAGGCCGGCGCGCCCGGCGGCTACTACCAGCGCGGTGCACTGGATGGCTCCCGGCCCGGCGCCTATTACATCAATCTGCGTGACACCGCCGAATGGCCAAAATGGACTCTCTCAACGCTGACCTATCACGAAGCCATTCCCGGGCATCACCTGCAGATCTCGCTGGCGCAGGAAACGCCCGGCTTGCCGCTGTTGCGCAAGATGGGCGGCTTTTCCGGCTATGCGGAAGGCTGGGCGCTGTATGCCGAACAGCTCGCCGTGGAAATGGGCATGTATGACAACGATCCGCTCGGCCTGATCGGGCAGTTGCAGGCGGCCCTGTTCCGCGCGGTGCGGCTAGTGGTGGATTCCGGGCTGCACGCGCAAGGCTGGAGCAGGGACCGCGCGGTGGATTATTATGTCGCGGCCTTGGGGGACAAGCGCAGTGCTGCGACCACCGAAGTGGAGCGGTATTGCGTCTGGCCGGGCCAGGCCTGCAGCTACATGATCGGCAAACTCACCTGGCTGCGGCTGCGGGATCAGGCGAAGGCCAAGCAGGGCGAGACGTTCGACATCAAGAAGTTTCACGATGTGGGGCTGCTGTCGGGGTCGTTGCCGTTGGATGTGCTGGATCGGGTGGTGACGGCGGCCTTCGCGTAAACTTCTACCAAATTGGCCGCCACCCAGCCGATATCGTCTTGTGCGTGTCGGCCCACAGCCGGTCGATCGCGTTCTGGAGACCGCTTTGCTGAACAGATAACCCTGCATATCGTTGCAGCCCGAGGCCGCAAGCCGATGCTGCAGCAGGGTCGTCTCGACCCCCGCGGCAATGACGGAGAGCCCGAGCGCGCGCGCGAGCCTCACGATGGCGATGATGAAGGCTGCGGCATCTTGCGAGATGCCCGGATTTGCGACAAAGGATTGATTGATCTTCATCCGTTTGATCGGGTAGCGCCGCACGTAACTCAGGCTGGAATCTCCGGTCCCGATATCGTCGAACGCGAGATCAAAACCGTGCTCGCGCAATTCGCACAGCATGGCGGGGGTTTCCGGGTCGTCTCCCAGCAGGATACGTTCGGTTATTTTCAGCTCTAACCGACTTGGATCGACGTCCAGTTCGGCCGGAACAAGCTTGTCTTGCCTGCCGAAACGCCCACCTGAACGATCTCCGAAAGTTCAAAGGAGTGTTAGCGTTTGCTGGTTAACAAACGTGATATCTCGCCACCGACGCG
Source organism: uncultured Acetobacteraceae bacterium (assembly GCA_964658235.1). Classification (GTDB taxonomy): domain Bacteria; phylum Pseudomonadota; class Alphaproteobacteria; order Acetobacterales; family Acetobacteraceae; genus BOG-908. The sequence goes on from CAZZYR010000269.1 coordinate 3,678, forward strand.
TGGTGCCGTTCAAACCATTCCGGCTTGATCATGAAGAAATTATTAGTCCGTAGTTCCGCGACAGCACCGACAAAAATTCAGTTTCTTTGTTCGAAAGAGCAGGCCTTTCCCTCACTCCACCGCCCCCCGCAACGCCGCCCCCGCCGCCAGCGGACACAATGGCAAACACGCCGCCAGATACGCGCCCAACAACAGCAAATGCGGCCGCGGCGAAAGCGCGCTTGTGGCCGCATCCGCCGCCGCCGCGCCAAAGATCAGCACGGGCACGCAGAGCGGCAGAACCAGCACCGGCAGCAGCACGCCGCCGCGCCGCGCGCCCAGCACGATCGCCGCGCAGGCGGTGCCAAGCAGCGACAGCGAGGCGGTGCCCAGGGCCAGCCCGGCAAGCAGCGCCGGATAAGCCGCCTCCGGCAGGCGCATCATCACGGACAGCGGCACCGCGGCCAGCAGCAGCGACATCGATTACATCCTTGATCACCTCAATTCGGTAC
>CAZZYR010000270.1:0-4153 GCA_964658235.1 uncultured Acetobacteraceae bacterium
TCGAGCAAGCGCGCCTGCCATTCCTGCAGCGCCGCCTGGTCAAGGCCATGGCGTCTGCGCGCAAGATGTTCGTGTGGCCGGTCGCCGTCCAGGACGCTGAAGTGCTGGCGATATTCCTGGCGCTGGATCTGCGTGGCCCGAACACGCTGCTTTACGTGACGCAATCCGGCGACGATCCGCCGGGCAGTGTCCGCCGCATGGCGCCTGGCCTTCTCCGCGCGCGCGTGGATTGGACGAAGAAGGATGACCGCGGAACGGATCCGGTGTGGCTGAGCGTGCTGGCCAATGCCGTTCTGCTGTCACGGCCGCCGGCCGCGGATGGGGAGCCGGCTTACCGGCCCGTTTGAATCCGCTCCACCAGCTCGCGAACGCTCGGGATGTAGCCGTTCGAGTAGAACGGATCGCTCCCGAAGCGGAATGCGTTGTGGCCGGCGAACATCAGATTGTTGTCCAGCGCCGCTTCATCGTCCCGCGTATGCGCAATATCCTGCAGCGTCTTCTGGATGCAGAAGCTGCGCGGATCAGCCTTCTTGCCCGTGGAGAACTCAGGCTCCTCCTGGCTCCAGTTCGAAAAGCGGCAGGTGCTGAGGCAGCCCATGCAGGCGGTCTGGTCTGCCAGGATTTCGGTCGCGCGTGCCGCATCCACGAAGATCAGCGTGGTGTCCGGCGTGCGCAGCGCCTCCGTATGGCCCTCCTGCTCCCACTGCCGGACGCGGCCGAGATCACCCTGCGTCAAATACACCGGCCGCTTGCGCGGGCCCACGCCGTATTCGGCCACATGTTCGCCAACCACTTCAGTCGTGTACGCCACCTGCCGCTCCGTGCGGCCGCGCAGCTCCTTGATGAAATCGTTGTTCACGGCGCTTGAGTAGAAGCCCGTTGGACTGAACCGGTTGAGGAACACGTCGCCCGGCTTCAGCGTCAGCAATCGCTGTTTCCAATTGTCGCTGATGGGGCTTTCCCGGGTCAGCAGTGGCCGCGTGCCGAACTGGAAAGCGATCGGCCCCAACTCGGGGTTATCGATCCAGTCTTGCCACTCCTCCAGCCACCACACGCCGCCGGCCATGATGATCGGCACCTGATCCAGCCCGAACGTCCGCATCAGTTTGCGCAAGGCCAGCACACGCTCGAATGGCGCCTCCGGCTTCTCCGGATGTTCGCCGTTGGACAGGCCGTTATGCCCGCCCGCCAGCCAAGGATCCTCATAGACCACACCACCCAGCAAGGACGCCGCCTTCGAATAGGCCCGCTTCCATAGCGCATTGAAGGCGCGCGCGGAGGAGACGATCGGGTAATAATGCACGCCGAACCGGGCCGCGATATCCGACAGGCGATAGGGCATGCCGGCGCCGCAGGTAATTCCGTTGATCAGACCTTTGGCACCTTCCAGCACGCCGGTGATAACGCGCTCCGCGCCGCCCATCTCCCACAGCAGGTTGGCGTGGATGCGGCCGCGCCCGCCGCTGACGTCGTGTGCCTGGCGCGCCTGGGTGATGCCGCCCTCAATGGCGAAGGCCACCAGTTCCTCGTGCCGGTCGCGCCGGGTTTTGCCCTGATACACCGGCGGGATCGGCAGCCCATCCGCATCAAAGCTATCCGGATTGACCGCGCTGAACGTGCCCGCGCCGCCTGAGCTTGCCCAGGCCCCGCAGGTCAGGCCGTTGGACACAGCGACCCCCTTGCCCCCTTCGATGAGGGGGAGGACGTCCACGCCGCCCATGCGGATCGCGTTTAGCAGCTTCATCTTTCGGCGCCCTCGTGAGGAAGAAAGGCCTTCTTTTTTGATAAAAAGAAGCAAAAAACTTTTGTCCGTTGTGTCGCGGCCTTAATGGATAAAAGTTTTTTGGTTCTTTTTTGAAAAAAAAGAACTTCTTTCTTCCTTACGCCGCCTCGTCCCGACGCCCACCCTTGGCACCAACCTTATCTGAAATGTCCTCTCCGCTCGCCTGGTCAACCACCCGCATGGACAGTTTCACCTTGCCGCGGTCATCAAACCCCAGACATTTTACCTTCACCGTGTCACCCACGTTGACGATGTCCGTGGTCTTGTTCACCCGCCCCTGGGTCAACTCGCTGATGTGCACCAGGCCGTCCCGGCTGCCCAGGAAGTTCACAAAGGCGCCGAAATCCGCGGTCTTGACCACCTTGCCGTTGTAGATCACGCCCACTTCCGGCTCCGCCACGATGCCACGGATCCAGTCGATCGCCTTCTGCGCGGCTTCCTCCGTGGTGGCGGCGATCTTGATGGTGCCGTCATCCTCGATATCGATCTTGGCGCCGGTCTGCTCCACGATCTCACGGATCACCTTGCCGCCGGTGCCGATCACTTCGCGGATCTTCTCCTTCGGCACGTTGATCACGGTGATGCGCGGTGCGGTGGTGGCCACCGCCGTGCGAGCGCCGGTCAGCGCCTTAGCCATTTCGCCCAGAATGTGCAGGCGGCCGTCTTTCGCCTGATCCAGCGCGATGCGCATGATGTCCGGCGTGATGGACGTGATCTTGATGTCCATCTGCAGGCTGGTGATGCCGTGCTCCGTGCCGGCCACCTTGAAGTCCATGTCACCCAGGTGGTCTTCGTCACCCAGGATATCGGACAGTACAGCGAAGCCGCGGTCTTCCTTGATCAGGCCCATGGCGATGCCGGCCACCGGACGCTTCAGCGGCACGCCGCCATCCATCATGGCGAGCGAGCTGCCGCAGACGGTGGCCATGGAGGAGCTGCCGTTGCTCTCCAGGATCTCACTGACGATGCGCAGCGTGTAAGGGAAGTCCTCCTTCGCCGGCAGCAGCGGGTGGATGGCGCGCCACGCCAGCTTGCCGTGGCCGATCTCACGGCGGCCGGGGCTGCCCATGCGGCCAGCTTCACCCACGGAGAAGGGGGGGAAGTTGTAGTGCAGCATGAAGTTTTCCTTGTATTCGCCTTCCAAGGAATCCATGAACTGCTCGTCCTGGCCGGTGCCGAGTGTCACCACGCACAGCGCCTGCGTCTCGCCGCGGGTGAACAGCGCGCTACCATGCGCGCGCGGCAGCACGCCCACTTCGGCCACGATCTGGCGCACGGTTTTCGTATCGCGGCCATCGATGCGCAGGCCAGTATCCAGGATGGCGTTGCGGACGATGTCCGCTTCCAGGTCCTTCAGCAGATGCTTGGCGGCATCGGCCTGGATGCCTTCCTCCACCAGCTTGGCGTTGACGGCTTTTTTCGCCGCGCCGACCTTTTCGTAACGCGCCTGCTTGATGCGCTCCTGATATGCTTCGGCGATGGACGCGCGGCCCAGCTCATCGATGCGCTTCTTCAACGCCACCTCGGCCTCGCTCGGCTCGGCCAGCGTCCACGGATCCTTCGCGGCGTGTTCGGCGAGTTCGATGATCGCTTGGATCACCGGCTGGAACGCGGCATGGCCGAAATTCACGGCCGCCAGCATCACGTCTTCCGGCAATTCCTTGGCCTCGGACTCCACCATCAGCACGCCTTCGGCGGTGCCTGCCAGCACCAGATCCAGCGTGGCGTTTTCCATCTGCGCCACGGTTGGATTGAGAATATACTCACCGTTTTCATAGCCGATGCGCGCTGCGCCGACGGGGCCGAAGAACGGGATGCCGGAAAGGGTGAGCGCGGCCGAGCAGCCGATCAGCGAGACGATATCGGGATCGTTCTCCATGTCGTGGCTGAGCACCGTGGCCACCACCTGGACTTCATTGCGGAAGTTCTCAGGGAACAGCGGGCGCAGCGGGCGGTCGATCAGGCGGCTGACGAGTGTCTCGTTCTCGCTGGGCCGGCCTTCGCGCTTGAAGAAGCCGCCCGGGATGCGGCCGGCGGCGTAGGCTTTTTCCTGGTAGTTGACGGTCAGCGGGAAAAAGTCCTGGCCGGGCTTGACGGATTTGGCGCCAACGGCAGTGCAGAGCACGATGGTGTCGCCGTAGCTGATTAGCACGGCGCCGTCGGCCTGGCGCGCCATCTTGCCGGTTTCCAGGACGAGCTTGCGGCCGCCCCAGTCGAGCTCCTTACGGAAGTAATTAAACATCGTTTCGTTTTCCTTCTGTTGTGTGAAGGGTGCGAAGCGCCTCGGACTGCATGGATGATGGTGGATCCATGTGGCCGGAAGCGCCCGGGCACCCACTTGACTAACACTGGCGGCTTTGCCCCCAGACC
>CAZZYR010000271.1:0-4128 GCA_964658235.1 uncultured Acetobacteraceae bacterium
CCCAGGCGAGCCTGCTGTGCATTTTGTTGTTCGCTGGCGCCGCACCGGTGGCGGCCGTGGTGGCTGTGTTCGTGGTGGTGGCTGCGTCCGAGGCGATGGCGGGCCTGCCGCGCGCGGGCGTGGGCGCCGCGGTTGCTGCCGCAGCAGCAGCGCGGGTGCTGGACGTGGCGGAGGCGCCGATTGGGATTGCTGAGCCGGCCCAGCCGAGGCCGGTGCCGGCGCAGCCGGGGCTGCGGTTTGCCGGGGTGCATTTCGGCTGGGCGCCGGATCAGCCGCCGGTGTTCGACGGGCTGACGCTGGAGGTGCCCGCCGGGGCGCGGGTGGCGGTGCTGGGGCCATCCGGCGTGGGCAAATCAACGCTGGCCGCACTGGCGCTAAAGGTGGCGGTTCCGCAATCCGGCCGCCTTCTGCTGGGCGGCACGGACATGGCGGAGATCAGCGCGGCGGATGTCCATCGCAGCGTGGCCTGGCTGGGCCAGACCACGCATCTGTTCGATGACACCATCCGCGCCAACCTGACGCTGGGCCATGTGGTGGGCACGACGGACCGCGATTTGTGGGCGGCGCTGGACCGCGCCGCGGTGGGGGATCTGGTGCGCGGGCTGCCGGACCAGCTGGATTCCTGGCTGGGCGAAGGCGGCGCGCGGCTGTCCGGCGGCCAGGGGCGGCGCATCGCGCTGGCGCGCACGCTGCTGCAGCGGGCTCCGGTGCTGATTTTGGACGAACCCTGTGCCGGGCTGGATGGGGAGACGGAGCGGGCGTTCCTGACAACGCTGTTCGCGGAGACGGCGGGACAGACGGTGATTTTGATTGCGCACCGGCTGACGGGGGCGGAGCGTCTGGACAGGATTTGGCGGCTGTCCGGCGGAATAGCGATGGCGGCGGCGGCGTGAGGGAAGGAAGCATGACGCGAGCTCGGCAGCGCATTTTTTCCCAGCCAGATACAATTGGCAGCGACGGGCAAGAAAGTTTTCACCACGAAGGCACGAAGAAAGGCGACAACACGAAGGGCACGAATAAGAAAACAGTTATCGGGGATCTGGCGCAACGAGCTCTCAAAAAATCGCTATACCATCAGCCAGACAGCGAAGCCCTTCGCCCTCCTTCTTCGTGCACTTCGTGACTTTTTTCTTCTTCGTGCCTTCGTGGTGACTCTTCCTTGCTTGCTGCCCTTAGCAGAACAGCAGCACTCACCTTGCTAACCGCCGAATCCATCCTCCAAACCGTCTTCGGCTTTCCCGCCTTTCGCGGCCTGCAGAAACAGGCGGTGGATGCAATTGTGGCTGGCGAGGATGCGCTGGTGCTGATGCCGACGGGCGGCGGCAAGAGCGTGTGCTACCAGGTCCCTGCCCTGGTGCGCCCGGGCACCGCGCTGGTGATCTCCCCGTTGATCGCACTGATGGACGATCAGATTGCGGCGTTGCGCCAGCTGGGCGTGTCCGCTGGCGCGCTGCATTCCGAGCTGGAGCCGGCGGAAATTGCGCGCGTCTCGAATTTGCTTGATTCCGGCAAACTGGATTTGCTTTACGTGTCGCCGGAACGGTTGTTGTCACCGGGCACGCTGGACCGGCTGCGGCGGCGCGATCTGGCGCTGATCGCCATCGATGAAGCGCATTGCGTGAGCGCCTGGGGACATGAATTCAGGCCGGAATACCGCGCGCTGAAGCGGCTGGCGCAGATCTTTCCGGGCGTGCCGCGTGTGGCGCTGACCGCCACGGCGGATCCGCGCACGCGGGACGATATTCTGGCGGCGTTGGACATGCAGACCGCGCATGTGTTTGCAGCCAGCTTCCACCGACCGAATTTGCACATAGCGGCGCAGCCGAAGACAGGCGAGACGCAGCAATTGCAGGCGTTCCTGAAAGCGCATCCGGCGCAGGCCGGTATTGTGTATTGCGGCAGCCGCGCGAAGACGGAACGCACGACGGCCAAGCTGAAGGAGACGAAAATCCCCGCGGTGGCGTTCCACGCGGGGCTCAGCCCGATCGAGAAGCGCGCGGCGCTGGCACGATTCAGGAGTGGCGAGCCGATTGTGATGGTAGCGACGATCGCGTTCGGCATGGGCATCGACCGGCCGGACGTGCGGTTCGTGGTGCATCTGGACATGCCGGACAGCCCGGAAGGGTATTACCAGCAGATTGGGCGGGCGGGGCGCGACGGCGACCGCGCGGATTTGCTGCTGCTGTATGGCGGCGAGGACATGGCGCGCGCGAGGCACTGGCTGGCGCAATCCACCGCGCCGGAAGCGCAGCGCGAGGTGATGCGCCAGCGGCTGGAAGCGATGATCAATTTGGCGGAAGCCACATCCTGCCGCACCCGCACGCTGCTGGCCTGTTTCGGCGAAACGCTGGAGAGGGACTGCGGCCATTGCGATGCATGTCGGGCGCCGTTCGCGGTGTTCGATGGCACGAAGGCGGCGCAGCAGGCGCTGTCCGCCGTGTATCGCACCGGGCAGATGTTCGGGGCGCAATACCTGATCGATGTGCTGCGCGGGCAGAAGACCGAGCGCGTGGAGCGCAACGCGCATACCAAGCTGGCGCTGTTCGGCATTGGCGCGGAGCGGCCGGATACGTTCTGGCGCGGCGTGTTGCGCCAGCTGGTGGCGCGCGGCGCGCTGCGCACGGGGGACGGGGAGTTTCCGGGCCTGATGCTGGTGGAGGAACAGGCGCGGCCGATTTTGCGCGGCGAGACGACGGTGATGCTGCGCGAGGATGGGCCGGCGGTGCGGGCGCCGCGCGCGTCCGTGCGCGCCGCCGCCGATCCTGCGAACGACTCGCTGTTCGAGAAATTGCGGGCGTGGCGGGCGAGCGAGGCAAAGAGTCAGGCTGTGCCGCCGTATATCGTGTTTCTGGATACGACGTTGCGGGATATTGCGGCGGTGCGGCCGCAGAGTTTGGATGAGTTGGCGGGGATAAAGGGGGTGGGGGCGTCGAAGCTGGAGCGGTATGGGGAGGCGTTGCTGGGGATGTTGAGGAAGTAAGAGTTCTTTTTTGAAAAAAAGAACCAAAAAACTTTTTTCGGTGCTGTCGCGGACTCAAATGACAAAAGTTTTTTGCTTCTTTTTTTCAAAAAAGAAGGCCTTACTTTCTCCAACGCAAGCGCGGCACATGAAAATGCATCCTGAGCCGCACCGCCTTGCTGCTCATCAGCATCTCCACGCCGAACGCGATCACAGACCCTAGCGTGCACACGATGGCGAGGCCGAAGCAGGAGATCAGCACGATGGCGATGGACTTGTTGCTGACCGCGAACAGAAACAGCGTCATGATCGCCAGGCATGTAGCTGCGGCGCCCATGGTGGCCATCACCACGGCCAGATCCAGCACAACCGAGCGGCGGTGAAGCCGTTCGATCTCCGCATGCTGCGCCAGGGTGCATTGCGCGGTCCCGATCTGGGCGGACAGCACCTCCAGATGGTCCGCCACCCGCGCCAGGCGCACGGAGAACACGTTCAGCAGGGCGGCGATGCCGGACAGGAGGAATACGGGGGTGAGCGCCACCTGGACCAGGTGTGCGGCGGTTTCCAGGGTGAAGGGCTGCATCGGGCGGATCTAACGTCCGAACACGAAACCGGCCAGCAGGAGGTAGGCCAGGCCGCCGGCGGACGCGTGCAGGAAAACCACCAGGCCCGGGCGCCGGCCGCGCCGCCAGATGAAGGCAAGGCCCAGGCCGCCGAGCAGGGCCAGCCCGGCCAGGCCCAGCGCATCCCAGGCGAAGGGACCGCGCAAGGCGCCGCCGCGCAGCGCCAGGCCGAGGGCCAAAGCGCCCACGGCCCCGGACGCGCCGTGCACGATGGCCAACCGCCTGGCCCGCCCGGCCACCAGCAGGCCACCCAGGAACACCGTGCCCGACAGCACCGCAAAACACAGGATCAGCACTTTTTTCCCCTCATGGCCGGACAAACGCCTATATCACCCCAACCCCAGCTCTACAGCCCGTGACACAAGGCCCGCCGGCCTGCCTTGCTGCGTCCTGCGCTTTACCCCGTTTGCCGGATTTCGTGCTCTCATGACCTTCCCGACCAATCCCGCCCTTGATCGTGCGCTGACCGCCCGCGGCTATACCGAGCTGACCCCCGTGCAGGACGCTGTCCTGGAAGTGGGGGCGGAGGCGCGCGATCTGCTGGTG
>CAZZYR010000272.1:0-4122 GCA_964658235.1 uncultured Acetobacteraceae bacterium
CATGCAGGGCCAGGGTCCAGGGGTAGAGATAGGCGAAGGCGTGGACGCTCATGCGAGGCTGCCAGACAGAGCAGGGTGTTTTTCGAGTGCGAGGCGGAGCAGGTCGGGAAGGTCCACGAGGCGCTTGATCACGTGATGTGGGGTGAAGGGCAGAGTGGTTGGCAGCCCGTCCGGCGCAAACGCTACCACAATCATGCCGGCGGCGTGGGCGGCTTGCAGGCCGGGAACACTGTCCTCGACCACCAGGCAAGCCTCCGGCGGCACGCCTTGAGCGGCGGCGGCCGCGAGGAATAAGTCAGGCGCGGGCTTTCCGCGGGCGACATCCCGGGCGCTGTGCATGCGGCCAGCGACCAATGCCGCCAGACCGGTGTGGTTGAACTTGGTGGCCATTTCCTGGTGGGAGGAGTTCGACGCGATGCGGTAGGGCAGGCCAAGCGCGGCGGTGGCCTCCAGGGCCGCGCGGGCGCCCGGCATGGCGGGCACGCCGTGGGCCATGATGTCGATCAGCCGCGACTGCAGGTCCGCTGGCCAAGTCGATGGCAATGAGCGCCCGATGGCGGCTTCGAAGACCGGCTGGATGGCGGACCAGGTCAGGCCGGTGAACCGGCGCATGTCGTGTGGGGTCATCGGCCAGCCGAGAGAGGTCGCTTCGGCGGCTAGCAGCCTGCGGGAGGCTGGTTCGCTGTCGATCAGCACGCCGTCGCAATCGAAGATGACGAGCTGGAGCGGCAGCTTGATCATGCCGCCAGCCGCATGGGGCAGTCCTTGTGCTGGGCGGGGCAGGCGCGGGGGCCAGCGAAGCTGCAAGTGCCGACGCCGCGGGCGCGGGCGCCCAACACGGCCTCGGCGAGGGCAGCGATGAAAGCGGGGTCCGCGTTCTGCGCGGGAGCGCGGTAATAGCCGGGCACGCCCATCTTTTCCGCCAGCTCGCGATATTCCACGTCCAGCTCCACGAGCGTTTCGGAATGTTCGGAGACGAAGGCGATGGGGACGACGAGGACGGCCACCTTGTCGCGGGCGGCGTGTTCGATGGCTTCTTCCGTGGAGGGATCGAGCCACTTCTGCGGGGTGGCGCGGGACTGGTAGCAGACTTGCCAGTCCAGGCCGTCGATGCCCATGCGGTCCACCACCGCCTGCACCGTGCTTTCGATCTGGAACTGGTAGGGATCGCCCTTAGCGACGATCGTCTCAGGCAGGCCGTGAGCGGAGAACAGCACACGGACCGGGGTGTCGCCGGCTTCCGCTCGGGCTGCTTCCAGACTGCGCTGGACGATGGCGGCGGTGGCGGCAACGTAACCGCCGTCGCGGAACCAGCAGCACAGGGTGGTGACGGGCCGGGCGAGGCCGACCCGGGCGGCGGCGTCCCGCCAGGCTTGCAGGGAGCTGCCGGTGGTGGTGGTGGAGAAGTGCGGGTAGAGCGGCAGCAGGAAGATTTCGTCTGCACCCCACGCCTTCACGGCGGCGGCGGCTTCCAGGCTGAAAGGGTGCCAGTAGCGCATGGCGATGAAGCATTTCGCTTCGGTGTCCGGTCCTGCCAGAGCCGCCTCCAGCGCGTTTGCCTGCTCTACGGTGAGTTCCAGCAGAGGGGATTTGCCGCCGAGGATCGCGTAATTCTCCGTTGCCGGCTTGACGCGCAGGGTGGCGATGATGCGGGCAAGCAGGGGCCGGACGAAGAACGGCACGCGCAGGATGGCGGGGTCTCGGAACAGGTTGAGCAGGAACGGCTTGATGGCCGCCGGGCAGTCTGGCCCGCCGAGATTGAACAGGACGACGGCCACGCGCCGCCTGCGCGTGTCCGCCTCCGGAGCTCCGATGGCCGCTCCCAGATCCGATCGCTCCGCGATCAATGGCTGCGCAAAAATCCGACCAACTCCGCCACATGTTCCGGGTCCGTCTGCGGCAGGATGCCGTGACCCAGGTTGAAGATATGTGGCCTGCCGCGAAGCGCACCCAGGATGGACGAAGTTTCCGCGCGCAATGCGTCGCCGCCGGCGATCAGGGCGATGGGATCGAGGTTGCCCTGGACCGCCACGCTGTCCGGCACGGCCGCAGCGGCGCGGGCCGGATCCGTGCCGGTGTCCAGGGCCACACAGTCCACGCCAGTCCGCTCGGCATATTTGCCGGCATACATGCCGGCGAGGCGGGGGAAGCCGATGATCGGCACGCCGGGATGGCGGGCGTTCAGCGCCTCGACGATGGCGGCGGTTGGGGCGACCACGTGGCGGAGGAACTGGGTGGGGGACAGCATGCCGGCCCAGGTATCGAACAGCATCACCACCTCGGCGCCGGCCGTGATCTGGGCGGAAAGGTAATCCGTGGTGGCGCGCACCAGCAGGTCCATCAGGCGCCCGAACAGCTCCGGATTGCCGTAGGCCATGGCGCGGGTTTCCGCGAAGTCTCGCGAACCGCTGCCTTCCACCATGTAGCAGGCCACCGTGAACGGGCTGCCGCAGAAGCCGATCAGTGTGCATGCGGGGGGCAGGGCGGTTTTAAGCCGCTTGATCGTTTCCAGCACGGGCGCCGTGGCTTCGGCCACACGGGAAGGTTCCAGCGCATCCACGGCCGCCTGGTCCCGGATGGGTGCCAGAATGGGGCCGACACCGTCCTTGAACTTGACGTCCTGGCCCAGCGCGTAGGGCAGGATGAGGATGTCGCTGAACAGGATGGCGGCATCCATGCCGAAACGGCGGATGGGCTGCAGGGTGATTTCCGTGGCCAGGTCCGGGCTCATGCAGCGGGCGATGAAGCCGCCGGAGCTGTCCTTGATGGCACGGTATTCCGGCAGATAGCGGCCAGCCTGGCGCATCAGCCAGACAGGCGGCGGCCAGACGCTGTTGCCTGCCAGGACGTGCAGGATGGGCTTCTCGGTCATTGCGGGTCCGTTGAGTTTTCCCGCCCTTCCTAAACACTAAGAGTCTTTAAGAGTAGGGTGAGGCAGTAGATGGGGGTGTGGAACACGGGGTACCCGGCTATTCCGGAGTTGGCGGCAACCTGTCCACATGCGCACCGGCTTGCAAGCCGTTCATCCTAAAGCTGGTTGAGGCGCCATCCCCATGGGGCCGATGATGGGGGTCAAACAGCTCTCGCGTCCGTGACCGGCGTGGCTTATCCCCAGCTTTCTTTTCGGTGCGCGAGGTGGGCCGTGCGGAGGCGGGTTATCCCCGCTATCCTCGCTCTTATGACCCAGGACCAGATCAACCTGCACCTCGTCTCGGATGCCACCGGGGAGACGCTGAACTCGATCGCACGCGCCACGGTGAGCCAGTTCGAGCATGTGAAGATCATCTATCATCGCTGGAGCCTGATCAGGACCAGGTTCCAGTTGCACCGGGTGCTGGAGGGGATCGAGGCGGAACCGGGACCGGTGCTGTCCACCGTGGTGGACCATGCGTTGCGCGGCGATCTGGAGAGCACGTGCGAGCGGCTGGGCCTGCCCGTGGTGAACGTGCTGGATCCGGTTCTGGCGGTGCTGACGGAGCAGATCGGCGAGCAGGCGACGGCGCGGCCGGGGCGCCAGTATGTGCTCGACGCGGATTATTTCCGGCGCATCGATGCGATCCATTTCGTGCTGGCGCATGACGATGGCCAGGCGCAGGCGGGGATCATGGAGGCCGACGTGATCCTGGTGGGAGTCTCGCGCAGCTCCAAGACGCCGACCAGTTTCTATTTGGCCAACCGCGGGGTGAAGGCGGCCAATGTGCCGCTGGTGCCCGGGCTGGCAGATCCACCGGGATTGGAGGCGCCGCATTGTCCGGTGATCGGGCTGACATTGGATGCGCAGTCACTGATCGAGATACGGCGGCACCGGCTGAAGCTGATCGCGCAGGGCACGGGGGCGATCCACGTGAAGCAGGATAGCGGGGATTACGTGGATCTGGAATCCGTGCGGGCGGAGCTGCAATGGGCAAGGCGGCTATGCACGCGGCGGGGGTGGCCGGTGGTGGATGTGACGCGGCGGAGCATCGAGGAGACGGCGGCGACGGTGCTGCAGCTGATGGAGGCGTGGCACGTGCGGCAGGACAAGAAGGGTGTGGAGCCGATGTCGTTGTCGGTGCCGTAGGCAGGTAAGGCAAGGCCTTCTTTTTTGAAAAAAAGAAGCAAAAAACTTTTGTCAGTGCTTCG
>CAZZYR010000273.1:0-4120 GCA_964658235.1 uncultured Acetobacteraceae bacterium
GGCTGAGCAAGGTGCGTAATCAGGAAAAACTTTTATCAATTGAGTCCGCGACAGCAATGAAAGAAGTTTTTTGCTTCTTTTTTTCAAAAAAGAAGGCCTTCCTTCCTGCCTCACTGCACCCACTCACTCGAAAAAATCATATGAAATAGCGGGCTGAACCGGAAGTTTCCCACCCGCGTCGACACCAGATCCAGCCAATGAATCTGAAACAGCGTCGTGCTCGGCGCCCGGTCCGTCAAATCCCGGTCGATCCCCGCCCACAGCGCCGCAGCCCGCGCCGGCTCCGCTGCCATCGCCCCCGCCATCCGCGCATCCACCGCCGGATCGCAGAACTCGCTCATGTTGATCGAGGCGTCAGACCCGGGATGAAACCCCGCGCAGGAGAACAGCACCTGCAGGAAATCCGAAGCCGCCGGATAATCCTGGAACCAGTTCGCCAAGCCGATCTGCACCCGGTTGTTCGAGTTCTCCAGATACGAATCACGAATGTTGAAGGACACCGTATGCATGCGCGCGTCATAGCCGATGTCGCGCAGCACGGACTGCAGATAAATGCCCATGCTCCGCTCCACGTCCCGGTCCGACGCAATCAGCGTCACCCGCATTCCCGCCGTGCCTGACTCCCGCACCAGCGCCCGCGCCTGCGCCAAGTCCGGCGCGCTCCACTCCGCGCCCGGCGCCTGCGTGAACGGGCAATAGGGCAGGGACCCCGCCAGCCCCTCCGGCAACAGATGGCACAAAGGCGTCCCCAAAGCAGGCCCGCCATACAAATTCACCAGCACCCGCCGATTGACCGCAATCGCCATGGCCCGCCGTGCGCGCACATCGTCGAAGGGCGGCAGATGCGTGTTCATCATGAGATAGTAGTAGCCCAGCATCGGATGGATATGCGCCAGCCCGGCATGCTGCCCGCCAATCTCGGCCAGCCGGTCCAGCGGCGGCGGGTCCGCCATCCAGTCCAACGCGCCATTCTCGATGGCACTCACCTCCGCCTCCGCTTGCAGCCCGTAGCGCACCTCGATCCGGTCCGCATACCCGTCCGGCTGCGCCTCGCTGCTCCATTCATGAAAATACGGATTGCGCACCAGCACCATGCCGTGCAGTGCGTCGAAACTGGCGATCATGTAGGGCCCCGTTGCCGCCGGCGGCGTGGTGCCCAGATCGTGCCCCGGCGTGTCCGCCGGCAGCACGGCGGCAAACGGCAGCGCCAGCTTCTGCGAGAACTCGCTGTCTGCCCGCGTCAGATGGATCGTCACCGTCCGCGTCGCCGCGTCCCCTGCCACGCCGCCCTCCAGCGTGCAGCCCGCCGGCGCCGCCAGGCACGCCTGCGCCCCCACGATAATGCTGTACCAGCTTCCCACATTCGGCCCGGACACGCGGAACATCCGCCGGAAAGACGCCACCACGTCCGCCACCCCCACCTCCTGGCCGGTGGAGAACCGCACGCCCCGCCGCAGCCGGAACACATAGGTCCGGCCGCCATCGCGCACATCCGGCAGCGCCTCGGCCAGATCAGGCACCACCACCAGCCCCTCCGCGCCCTCCGCCTTGCGGAATGCCAAAAGCTGGTCTTGCGTCACATACAGCGTCTGCCAGACATCGGTCTCATAGCTGATCTGCGGATCGATCGTCCCGGACGCCTGGTAGGACCCCAGCCGGAACACCCCGCCCCGATGCTGTGCGTGCGCCGAACCAGTTACCAAAAAAATAGCCAGCCAGACTCGAACCAAACGCATCTCCTCACGTCGGAGCAAGAGCCATACCGCAGATCTGAAACCTGGGCTTTCGGCTTCTATATCAAAAAGAAACGCTTGCTTGTCCGGTGCGGCCTCTAAGGTTGCGACGCCTGTTCATTTGGAGTACCCGCCCCCTGCCATGGACGCCATATCAGACCCAGATCTTCCCAGGCTGACCACCGCGTTCCTGGATATCGGTTCCGCGGTCACCCGCTCGAAGCGGAACAGCCTAGCTCTGAAGGACCTCTCGCAGGGCGCCAAGCTGTGGCGCCTGGGCGTCACGCTGGGCTGGCTGGATATCAAGCTGAAATACCGCGGCTCCCTGCTCGGCCCGTTCTGGCTGACCATCTCCACCGGCGTGATGGTCGCGGCCATGGGCGGGCTCTACAGCGTCTTGTTCCACATGGACCTGCATACCTACCTGCCGTTTCTCGCCCTCTCTTTGGTCATGTGGAACGCCATGGGTGCCCTGGTGGGTGACGCCTGCACCACCTTCACCCAGTCCGAAGCCACCATAAGATCCCTGCGCATGCCGTTCTTCGTCCACGCTTTGCGCGTCGTGGTCCGGACCATCATCTCCTTCCTCCACAACCTGCCCGTCATCGTCGCCGTCTTCGCCGTCTTCGATGTCTGGCCCGGCATGGTCGGGCTGCAGAGCCTTCTCGGCTTCGTGCTCTGGTCCGTCGATGCCTTTGCCGCATGCGTCCTGCTCGGCAGCATCTGCGCCCGCTTCCGGGACATCCCGCCTATCGTCGGCAGCATCATGCAGATCGCCTTCTTCGTGACGCCTGTCGTCTGGCGCCCCGAACAGCTCGGCGCCAAAGGCTGGTGGCTGGCCTACAACCCGTTTGACGCCCTGCTGGAGGTCGTCCGCCAGCCGCTCCTCGGCAACGCGGCGGGGGCTGAGGTCTGGACGCTCGCGCTGCTCTACAGCGCCATGTTCTGCGCCCTCACCTGGGCCATGTTCATTCGCGTCCGCACCCGCCTCGCCTACTGGATGTGAGGGGCAACCGCATGGCCCGCATCACCATCGAGGACGTGTCCGTCGATTTCCCGCTCTATCACGGCAGCGCCCGCAGCCTGAAGAAGACTGTCTTCGCCGTCGCCTCAGGCCGCCTCGGCCAGGACACCCGCCAGCGCACCGTCGTCCAGGCGCTCCGCCATATCGACATCGATCTGCGCAGCGGTGATCGCCTGGGCCTCGTCGGCGGCAACGGCGCTGGCAAAACCACCCTTCTGCGCACCATCGCCGGCATCTACGAGCCGGGCCAGGGCCGCATCCGCGTCGAAGGCAGCCTGAACGCCCTGCTCGATACCCAGCTCGGCATGAATCCGGAACTTACCGGCCGCGAGAACATCATGCTCCGAGGTCTCTACAACGGCTTTTCCAAGTCGCAGATCAAGGTGATGGAGAGTGACGTCCAGGAATTCGCTGAATTGGGCGAGTTTCTGGACCTCCCCGTGCGCTTCTACAGCTCCGGCATGATCATCCGGCTCGGCTTCGCTCTGGCCACCTGCATCCGCCCCGAAGTGCTCCTGATGGACGAATGGTTCCTCGCCGGCGACGCCAACTTCCTCGCCAAAGCCCACGCCCGCCTGGAAAGCGTCGTTCGCCGCGCGGAAATCCTGGTGCTCTCCTCCCACCAGATCGGCGCCATCCTGGACTGGTGCACCCGCGTCGTCTGGATGGACCACGGCCGCATTGTCATGGACGGCCCCGCCCAGCAGGTGATGGACGCCTACCTTGCCCGCAGCGCGCCCTCGCCCCAAAGCCTCGCGGACGCCGCCGCGGCCTAGTCTCGCTTGCGCCGGAACGCGTCCAGGCTGACTACCTGTGGCGTGGAATCGGGCGCCGGCTCGGCCTCTATCTTCTCCTCGGCCACCTCAGGCGCCGCCGGCATCGCCACACGAAACCGCAGCCCATATTGCACATGCGGGTCCACGAAAGCCGTCACCGCTGCCAGTGGCACCGTCAGTGGCGAGTTCACGCCGCCGAACGAAAGGCCCACCCCAAACACCCCGGCCGCCTCGTCCACGTATAGCCGGTCATACTGGTGCTGCAGGACGATCGTCATCTCCTCGGGATATTTCTGCCGCAGCCGCGCCGGGATCACCACGCCGGGGTAATCAGTCCGGAACGTGATGAAGAAATGGTGCTGCCCGGGCAAACCCTCGGCCGCCGCATGGCTCAACGCGCGTGCTACCACCGCGCGCAAAGCGTCCTCCATCCACGCATCGTAAGGCAGCAAACTGTCCGGTGTGCCGCCGCTGGTCTCGCCGTCGTCTTCCATGCCCTGCGCTCTACCGCGCGCGGGCGGTGGGCGCAAAGCGGGAGAAGGGAGGAAAGGCAAGGCCAAGGGCTCTGCCCCTGGACTCCGGGGGGG
>CAZZYR010000274.1:0-4114 GCA_964658235.1 uncultured Acetobacteraceae bacterium
GTCCGTGCCGCCGGGCGGCGCATTCTTTGAGGAGGTGACGGGGGCGCTGGGCGGGGCGGCGCCACGGCCGCGGACGTTCACCACCGCGTTTGCCGACGCGGGGCTGGTGGAGGCGCTGAAGACGAGCGGCAGGTCCGTACTTATTTTGGCAGGGGTGGCGTCCGAAATTGTGGTGCAGCGGACGGCGCTGGATGCGCTCGCGGCGGGCTATGAGGTGCACGTTGCGGTGGATGCCTGCGGCGGCGTCAGCCCACGGACGGAGGAGGCGGCGTTCGCGCGGATTGGTGCGGCGGGTGGGGTGACAACGTCCGTGATTACGTTCGGCGCGGAGCTGGCGGGTGATTTCACGAGTGAGCTTGGCGGCAAGACGCTGGGCATTTTGTATGAGCTGATGGGATGATCACAGGCGGCTGCCTGTGTGGCGCCGTGCGGTATGTGGCGTCGGCTGAGCCGATTGTGACGCGGGTGTGCTGGTGCAGACTGTGCCAGTATCTGGGCGCGGGCAGCGGCACGGTGAATGTGGGGTTTGCCAGCGAGGCGGTGACGATCACGGGCGCGCTGACGGATTACGTGCGCACGGCGGATAGCGGGACGGTGATGCACAGGGGGTTTTGCCCGGTGTGCGGCACGCCGGTGACGAGCCAGGCGGAGACGCGGCGGCACCAGATTTTCGTGCGCGCGGGGACGCTGGATGATCCGGAAGTGGCGCGGCCGGAGGTGACGATTTGGGTGGATAAGGCGCCGAGTTGGGCGTGTGTGGCGGAGGGGTTGCCGAAGGTGGCGGGGCAGCCTTGAGGCAAGGCAAGCGTTCTTTTTTGAAAAAAAGAACCAAAAAACTTTTATCCATTTGAGTCCGCGACAGCACTGACAAAAGTTTTTTGCTTCTTTTTTTCAAAAAAGAAGTCTTTCTTGGAGACTTTGACTTGGACCGTATCCTCATCCGCGGCGGCCGCCCGCTCCACGGCGACATCGCCATTCGCGGCGCCAAAAACGCAGCCCTTCCCTTGATGACCGCCGGCCTGCTTACGGACGAACGCCTGGTGCTGTCCAACGTGCCGTTGCTTGCCGACCTGGACACGATGGCGGCGCTTCTGGCGCAGCACGGCGTGGCGGTGGAGCGTCCCGACAATGAGGGCCGGGTGCTCTCCATTGGCGGCCCGATCACCAACACGCTCGCGCCTTACGACATCGTTCGCAAGATGCGCGCTTCCATCCTGGTCCTCGGCGCCTTGTTGGCGCGCTGCCGGGAGGCGAAGGTATCCTTGCCGGGCGGCTGCGCCATCGGCGCGCGTCCGGTGGATTTGCATCTGAAAGGCCTGGAGCAGATGGGCGCCGAGATACGGCTGGAGGGCGGTTACGTGCACGCTTCCGTGCCGCAGGGTTTGCAAGGTGCTGAAATCCTGTTTCCGTTCGTCTCAGTTGGTGCCACGGAAAATCTGCTGATGGCCGCCACCCTGGCCAACGGCCGCACCGTGCTGGGCAACGCCGCGCGCGAGCCGGAAATCACCGATCTGGCAGACTGCCTGGTTGCCATGGGCGCCCGCATCGACGGCATCGGCACGGACCAACTCGTCATCGAGGGGGTGGCCAAGTTGCACGGCGCCAACCACCCCATCGTCCCGGACCGCATCGAGACAGGCACCTATGCGTGCGCGGCCGGCATCGCCGGCGGCGAGGTGACGTTGCTGGGCGCGCGCATGGATCACATGGCAGCCCTCGCCGTGGCCCTGGCCGAAGCCGGCGTCGAAGTCAGCGAAACCGACCGCGGCTTACATGTGCGCCGACTGAACGGGCTGCACGGAACCGATATGAAAACCGAGCCCTATCCCGGCTTCCCGACGGACATGCAGGCGCAATTCATGTCGCTGATGTGCGTGGCTGAAGGGGCCGCGATGATCACCGAAACCATCTTCGAGAACCGCTTTATGCACGCCCCCGAACTCAACCGCATGGGCGCCCGCATCAACGTCCACGGCAGCTCCGCCATCGTCCGTGGCGTCCGCAAGCTTCAGGGTGCACCTGTGATGGCCACGGACTTACGTGCCAGTGTCTCCCTCGTGCTGGCCGGCTTGGCGGCGCAGGGCGAGACGATTGTCAACCGGGTGTATCACCTGGACCGAGGCTATGAGGCGGTGGAGCGTAAATTGGGGGCCTGCGGCGCGGATATCGAGCGGATCTAGGGAGAAAAGCCGACCGATACTTTCCCGTGCCCGGACTCGAAGGACACGGGCCGTCGTTTCAGGCTTTTCTCGAAGACGACAACGCTGTCGTAGAAGGTTATCGACTGGGTCGATTTGTGGAATTCGGTCTTCAGGCTTGGGTCACGGGCCCATTCGGCGTTGATCTCGTCAATCAATCCCTTGCAGCGCTGTATGAACGATCCCGATGCGTGAAGTCCACCGCCATGGTCGGGCCAATAGGCGGTATGCAGGTCCTCCACGACATACAGGCCGTCCGCAGCCACCTGATCGTAAAGCTGGGCGAATGCCAGCATCACGTGAGGCTGATAATGGCTGCCGTCATCAAGGATGATCCCCGGCGTTCCGAACTCATCCACGATGCTTTGTAGGAACGCCGGATCACCTTGGTCTCCGATGCGCACCGCAATCTGGGAGTCCTCGAATGCCTTGCACTCAGGCCGGATGTCGAGGCCAACAATCTGAACAAACGGTCCGAAAAACCGCTTCCACATCTCCATCGATCCGCCTTCGCCGCAGCCGATTTCGACGAACGTAAATGCCTTGCCCCGAAATCTTTCGAAATGCTTCTGATAAATCGGGAAATAATGCGCCCACTTGTGGATCACGCGACCCTGGTGACTAAGAAATTCGGACCAAAGATCCACCGTCAAATCTCCTCTCTAGAAGACGCATGCTTCATATATTGAACGATGCTTCACTTTGATCAGCCGCCAATGCGTTCGTAAATCGGATAGATATCGTCAACGTAGAGGTTGAAGCCGTAGGTCCATTCGCGGTGAGGGATGTAGAACGGAAAATCAAAGAAGCTGAAGATTTTGGGATTTTTCAAACCAATCCAGCGCTCATAGTTCGTCCGCTCGAGCGTCACATCATCAGCATCAATCGATCGTTCCGCTGCCATGTAACCTCTGACCGGACTGATCAGCGTGCTTATGTAATCCGCGGTGGCCCACCAGAAATTGCCGCTGAAATGCGGCCACGGTGAATCACGGAAGTTCACGCCCGCGGCATCAACAGTCTGTAAGTGCGCAATGGCCTCCCGCCAGCGGTCGATTGTGCCCCATTCCAGAAAGTGCCGCCAGGTATTGATCGCTCGTATCCCCTGTGGCGAGCTACCAGGCAGATGACGGATCCCCTTGGTGTGGATGTAGGCGACAGCCTCAAGGTTCGGTTGCTCGACGCAGGCTTGGTGAAGGCGGACTAGGGTTTCTCCCTCGAAATGTCCTTCATTCGGCGTCGTCACCAGTATTTTGATCCAGTCATAGGTTGCAACAAAGTTCCTGATGTCGTTACATTGCGGGCCCGTAATGCAGCAAAATACGTCAGCGTTGTATCGCAGGCCCGTTTTTTCCAGGCGTTTGCATTGTTCGTCAACGAGCAGGCGCCAAATGTCGGTGCCTGCGGGTGCCCATATATGATAGAACACGGCGTAACGCTTTGGCGGCATGGGACGGACTCGCGGATATGGCGGTGCATGACGCCTGATTGATGCTTTATCTAGCCGTTGATTGTCTGAGGACTGCAACGTCTAAGGCGCGACGCCTCACCCATCTGGCGCAGTGCAACCTCGTCCAGGCGGCCAATGACTCCTCACCCATGCCTGTGCTACCCCGCCGCCCATGAGCGCCCCACTCCGCACCACCGCCTTAGCCCCAGACACCCACCCCGCCCTTGTCCTCGCCCTCCCGAAAGGCCGCATCCTCGCCGAATGCGGTCCCCTCCTCGCCGCCGCCGGTATCGAGCCCGCCGCGGATTACACCGATGAGGACAGCCGGCGCCTCCGCTTTCCCACCTCGGACCCGATGCTGGACGTCGTCCGCGTCCGCCCCTTCGATGTGGCTACCTTCGTTGCCTACGGCGCGGCCCAGATCGGCATCTGCGGCGGTGACGTCCTCGGCGAGTTCGATTACCCG
>CAZZYR010000275.1:0-4108 GCA_964658235.1 uncultured Acetobacteraceae bacterium
CCCCCGCTGGGGACTTGTCCCCAGACCCTGGCTTCGCCTGAGGGGTTGGGGAGGGGGGCTGCACGCGTTGTTGCCACGGTGCGTGCGGCCTCCCTCCCTAACCCCTCAAATAAACAGGTTCTAAGGACGACTGTCCTTAGCGGGGTCCAGGGGCAGAGCCCCTGGCCTTGCCTCACGTCCGCACCACGCGCGCCGTGGGCGTGAGTTTGGCCTGACGTTGGATATACCATTGCTGGGCCATGGTCAGCGCGTTGTTCCAGGACCAGTAGATCACCAGCCCGGCCGGGAAGCGGCCCATGGTGAACATGAAGATCAGGGGCATGAACTGCAGCATTTTCGCCTGCGCCGGATCGGGCGGCGGCGGATTCAGTTTCTGCTGGAAATACATCGTCGCACCCATCACCAGCGGCCACACGCCCAGATGCAGATAGGGCGAGAACGTGCTTGGGTCGATCGGGATGATTCCGAACAGGTTGAAGACGTTGGTGGGATCCACGGAGGACAGATCCTGGATCCAGCCGAAGAACGGCGCGTGGCGCATTTCGATGGTGACAAGGATGACTTTGTAAAGCGCGAAGAAGACGGGGATTTGCAGCAGCATGGGGGCGCAGCCGCTGACGGGACTGACGTTTTCCGATTTATATACCGCCATCATTTCGGATTGCAGCTTGGCCGGATCATCCTTGTAGCGTTCGCGCACCGCGGTGATCTTTGGGGCCAGCAGCCGCATCTTGCCCATGGAGCGATAAGATCGCGCAGCGATCGGGTAGAATAGCGCTTTTACGCCGAGGGTGAAGATCAAGATGGCTACGCCGAAATTGCCGACGATGCCGTAGATGAAGTCGATGGCGAAAAAGAACGGCTTGGTCAGGAAGAAGAACCAGCCCCAGTCCACGGCATAGGTGAACAGCGGGATGTGCGCCTGTGTTTCGTAGCGTTCCAGCAGATGGACTTCCTTGGCGCCGGCGAACACGCGGCTATCGTAATTGGCGTCCGCGCCAGCATTCGCGATCAGCGGCTCTGCCGTCAGGTAATTCACCTCAAAACGGTCCGCGCCGTTATCCAGCCAGTGCTTCCATTCCGTTTTCGCGGACACAGCCTGGTCCGGGATCAGCGCGGTCAGCCAGTATTTGTCCGTGAAGCCGGCCCAGCCGCCGCCGCCGGTGTGGGTGTAGCCAATGCTGTCCGCCTTGTCCGCCTGGCTTTTCACCTTGCTATAGCTAAGGTCCTGCAGTTGCGCGTCCATGATGCCGAGCAGGCCTTCGAACACGTTCAGGCCGGCCGTCTGCGGCAGGTAGTCACGACGCACGCGCTGCCACGGCCAGACCTTTACGCCTGTGCCGCCGGCGTTGTGCAAGCTCTGGTGGACGCTGAAGACGTAATTGTCATCCACGCTGAAGGTAATGTGGAACGTCAGGCCGGCGCCGTTATCCCAGGAGATCGTAACCGGGTGGCCGGCGGTGACAGCGCCGCCGCCACTGGTCCAGATCGTATCGCTGTCCGGCAGCTTGACGCCGTCCGCGGCGCTCCAGCCGAACTGCACGTAGCTCGGCTGCGGGTCGCTCGCGGGTTCCAGCACGCGCACCAGGGGGGAGGTTTTGCTGACGGTCTCCCGGTAATCTCGCAGCCGGAGATCATCCAAGCGCGCGCCCAGCAGGCTGACGCTGCCGGTGACGCGCTGCGCCTCAATGGCTACGCGCGGCACTTTGGCCGGGTCCATCATGGGCGGCGGCACGTGCTCCGGCTGGGTGCCGGGCGTTGCCGGATCGTGCGTAGGCGCGGGCGTTTGTCCGGATGGCGTGGTGCGCGTGGTTTGCGCGGCCTGCTGCGCCAATTGCGCGTGGTTCTTCGGCGGCGCGAGATACTGGAACAGCAGCAGGATTGCCACGGACAGCGCGATGAAGAGCGGCAGGCGTTTCTGGTCCATCAGCTTGCCTTGACTTCTTTTGGGTGACGATGCCCGCCAGGCGGGGAGTATTCATGCTGGTGCCCGCACGGTGGCACCGGGTCGTATCCGCTCTGTCCCCAAGGGTTGCACCGCAGGATGCGCCAGGCTGCTAGCCAGCCGCCGCGCAGCGCCCCATGGGTCCGCAGCGCCTCGATCGCGTAGCTGCTGCAGCTTGGCTCGAAGCGGCACGCGGGGGGAAACAGCGGACGCAGCACCAACTGGTAGCCTCGCACCACCACGGCAAGGAGCGTGCCCGCCGGCTTCATGACAAAGGAGCGGTCTGCACGCCCAATTTCGCCAGGCCGCGGCGCAGGTCGTCGATCAACAGGGTGAACTTCCGCGTGCGTGTTGTGTCGCGCCCCACCAGCACCAGATCCGCGCCGACGGCCGGCGTTTCTGCCAGCAGAAGCCGTGCAGCCTCCCGCAAACGGCGCCGCGTGCGGTTGCGGATGACCGCGTTGCCGACTTTCTTTGTCACAGTGAACCCTAAGCGCACGGGCGCGTCGTCGCCGCGCGCCATCGCCTGCAGCACCAGGCCGGGCGAGGGCGCCTTGCGACCCTTGGACGCCACGCGAAGGAATTCGGCGCGGCGCTTGAGGTGCGGTGAACGCGTCCCTCCCGCAGGATGCGGCGAAGGCGCCCCATCCGCCATGATGGCTAGGCCGAAAGCTTCTTCCGGCCCTTGGAGCGCCGGTTAGCGATCACCTTGCGGCCACCAACCGTCTCCATGCGCGCCCGGAATCCATGGCGGCGCTTGCGGACGAGCTTGGATGGTTGATACGTACGCTTCACGGGAAAAACTCCAACGGCTTGCGCGGGACGCTGGCGGCCCCGGGATCGAGCGCCGGCTTATAGGTTCTCAAGGCCATCGGCGTCAAATCCTGTGCAATGGAAGGGCTCAAGGGCAGACGACTCCGGCCGGCCCCAGGCATCATGAAATTGCACCGCCAGGCGATAGCCCGCGTTATGCACCTACCGAGGGGCTTGACCGATGATGCAGGGCGTTTTGATGGGCTTGGCGGGTCTGCTGGTTGGCGTGCTGGCCGCTGCTGCCTGGTTTAGCCCACGCCTGGCGGCCGCGCGCCGGCAGAGCGTCGGTTTGCGCGCGGATTTGGAAGAAGCCGGGGCTGGACAGGTCCGGCTTGCCGAACTGCGCGCGCATTTGTCCGGCCTGCGGCACGACATCCGCGGTATCCTGTCCCCGGCGCTCCTGGTGGCCGATCGTTTGCTAAGCCATGAGGAGGCGCATGTGCGCCGCGCGGGCGAGGTGATGGTCCGCACGGTGGAGCGCGCGGTGTCGCGCCTGGCGGAAACCCGGCTGGATCAGGACGCGGACACCAACGCGCAGCCGTAACGCTCCCACACCTCGGCCACAGCCACGCCGGCCTGTGTGCGGAGCAGGGCGCGGTGTTCCAGTGCCACCGGGTTGCCCGCAGCATGGATGCATGCATCGAGAGTGTGCCGCTGCAGGTCCAGCGCTCGCACCACCCGGCCAAACGGTTCGTCCGTTTCGGCAAGCGCGCGCGCCATGCCGGGCGCCAGCGCCTCCGGCATGAACCACAGATCCGCTTCGGACAGCTCCATGTCTCCGCAGAGCAGCGCCACGCGCCGGTGCTGCGTGCGTGGGCCCATCGGCAACACGGTGGGTTGCGGCGCCGGGACGGGCACGTCCAGGCGCCGAACATGGATTGGGGCCTGGCAGATGCGCTCCAGCACAGCGGTGGCGCTGTGGGACGCCAGCAGCGCGGCATGCAGCTCCGCCGCCGACACCAGGGGCATGAGGCGGATCAAACCAGCGGCAGCAGCCGCACGTCCTGGCCGCGCTTGAGGCCGATCATCGCCGCCTGGCCGAACAGCCGGGCGAGGACTGCCAGCCGACGGCGGTCGCCCACCACAAGCAGGTGATCTTCGGACCAGGCGTGCAGGGAGCCGGAGGCGGGCAGGGCGGGCGTGGTGCCCAGGCGGTGGCGCAGGGCGGCCATCATGCGGTTGTTCCAGCTTCGCGGCATGCGGCGGCTGGCGGGGTTCCACGCGGTGATGAGCACGGCATCCCGGGCGCCCAGGCCGCTAAGGAGACCGTCAAGCGCGCCGGAGCGGCGGCCGACGGTGAGGTTGACGCCGGCGACGCTGTAGCGGGTTGCTCGGTAGGGGGTGGCGAGG
>CAZZYR010000276.1:0-4101 GCA_964658235.1 uncultured Acetobacteraceae bacterium
TGGGCTGCCGGGTGGTGGCGCTGTTTTCGCAGTTCAGCGATCCGGCGCTGGCGGCGCCGGTGGGGGATGTGCGGCTGATCAGGGCCGAGAGGTTGGATCGGGTGACGGTAGAGCAAGTAAGTCTTCTTTTTTGAAAAAAAGAAGCAAAAAACTTTTGTTCATTGAGTCCGCGAAGCACTGACAAAGTTTTTTTGGTTCTTTTTTTCAAAAAAGAACTGCTTCCTTGCCTGCCTTGCGGCTGGCGCCGCGCGGCCATAGAAGCCGCGCAGGACTATTCTGGACCCGACCATCATGCGCTTCACCGTAGATCGCCTGGACCACATCGTGATCACCTGCGCGGAGGTGGAAATCACCGCGGCCTGGTATCAGCGCGTGCTGGGGATGGAGCGGGAGGATTTCGGGCCGGAGCTGCGCTGCGCGCTGAAGTTCGGCGGGCAGAAGATCAATGTGCGGCCGGCTGGCGAGCTGGGGTGGGTCAGCGGGCGGGAGGCGGCGCCTGGCACGCAGGATTTGTGTTTCGTGACGGCGGTGGGGCCACAGGAGGTGGTGGCGCATCTGCATTCCTGCGGCGTGGCGATCGAGGCGGGGCCGGCGAAACGCCAGGGGGCGCTGGGTGAGGTGAGCTCGGTCTATTGCCGCGATCCGGATGGGAACCTGATCGAGCTTGCGTCCTATCTGGAGTGAGCGTGGTTGAGCGGCGGCAACTGAGGGGGAGCGGGGGCCTCCGGACCGCCGAGTTCGATTTCGAGCTGCCGGCCGAGCGGATTGCGCAGGCGCCTGTGGTGCCGCGCGACGCCGCGCGGCTGCTGTGCGTGGGCGCGGCGCTGGATGACAGGGTGGTGGCGGATCTGCCGGGGCTTTTGCGTGCGGGCGACCTGCTGGTGGCCAATGACACGAAGGTCATTCCCGCGCAGCTTTCGGCGCTGCGGGGCGCGGCGCGGGTGGGAATCACGTTGGACCGGCCGATGGCGGATGGGACCTGGCATGCGCTGGCGCGCAATGCGCGCCGGCTGCGCGTGGGGGATGGCCTGGAATTTGGCGAGGGGTTTTCCGCCGAGGTGGTGGCGCTGGAGGGCGACGGCGGCGTGAGGCTGCTGTTCGGCCTTGAGGGCGCGGACTTTTCGAAGGCGCTGGAACGGGCCGGCGCCCTGGCGTTGCCGCCGTATATCGCGCGGCCGGAGGGGCCGACGGCGCAGGATGCGCGGGATTACCAGACGGTGTTCGCCGCGCATGACGGAGCGGTGGCGGCTCCCACGGCGGGGCTGCATTTCACGCCCGATCTGCTGGGGCGGCTGGCGGCGGCGGGCGTGGACCGCGCGACGGTGACGCTGCATGTGGGCGCGGGGACATTCCTGCCGGTGCGCGGCGCCACGCTGGCGGAGCATCGGATGCATGCGGAACGGGGGATGATTTCGGCGGCGGTGGCGGCGCGGGTGAATGCGGCGCGGGCGGCGGGCGGACGGATCGTGGCGGTGGGGACAACGAGTTTACGGCTGCTGGAGTCGGCAACGGATGAGGATGGGGTGACGCATCCGTTCGATGGCGAGACGGATATTTTCATCAAGCCGGGCGACGCCATCCGCGGGGCGGATCTGCTGCTGACGAATTTCCATCTGCCG
Organism: uncultured Acetobacteraceae bacterium; assembly: GCA_964658235.1. Classification (GTDB taxonomy): domain Bacteria; phylum Pseudomonadota; class Alphaproteobacteria; order Acetobacterales; family Acetobacteraceae; genus BOG-908. The sequence continues at coordinate 1,620 of CAZZYR010000276.1, forward strand.
CGCTCGACGCTGTTCATGCTGGTGTGCGCGTTCGCCGGGACGGAGCGGATGCGGGCGGCGTATGCGCATGCGATCGCCGCAGGCTACCGGTTTTATTCATATGGGGATGCGACGTTGCTGGAGCGGTCTGTCGGGTGACGGCGTTCGGGTGGTCGGAGCTGGCGCGCGACGGCGAGGCGCGGGCGGGGGTGCTGCGGACCGCGCATGGGGAGGTGGCGACGCCGGTGTTCATGCCGGTGGGGACGGCGGGGACGGTGAAGGCGATGACGGCGGATGCGGTGCGCAGCACGGGCGCGTCCATCGTGCTGGGCAACACGTATCACCTGATGCTGCGGCCGGGAGCGGAGCGGGTGGCGGCGTTGGGCGGGTTGCACAAGATGATGGACTGGCCGGGGCCGATCCTGACGGATTCGGGCGGGTTCCAGGTGATGTCGCTAGGGAAATTGCGGACGCTGGATGCGGATGGGGTGACGTTCAGCTCGCATCTGGACGGCAGCAAGCACCGGCTGACTCCGGAGCGTGCGGTGGCGATCCAGGACGCGCTGGATGCAACGATCACGATGGTGCTGGACGAGTGCACCTCGTTTCCGGCGACGTTCGAACAGGCTGAGGCGAGCATGGCGATGTCCATGCGCTGGGCGGCGCGGTGCAGGGCGGCGTTCCGGGCGCGGGAGGGGTATGGGCTGTTCGGGATCGTCCAGGGTGGGGTTTTCCCTGGGCTGCGTCGGCGATCGGCCGAGGTGCTGATGGGGATTGGGTTCGAGGGGTATGCGATCGGCGGGCTGGCTGTGGGCGAGGGCCAGGCGGCGATGTTCGAGACGCTGGAGGCCACCGTGCCGCATCTGCCGATGGACGCGCCGCGGTATTTGATGGGGGTGGGCACGCCGGACGATCTGGTGGGCGGGGTGCAGCGCGGGGTGGACATGTTCGATTGCGTGATGCCGACGCGGGCGGGGCGGACCGGTCGGGCATTTACGTCGCGCGGGGTGCTGAACATGCGCAACGCGCGGCATGCGGCGGATGACGGGCCGGTGGATCCCGCGTGCGGGTGCCCGGCGTGTTCGAAGCATAGCCGGGCGTATCTGCATCATCTGTTCCGGTGCGAGGAGATGCTGGGGCCGATGCTGCTGACCTGGCACAACATCCAGTACTACCAGTCGCTGATGCGAGGGCTGCGGGAGGCGATCATCGCCGGGCGGCTGGAGGTGTTTGCGAGGGAGGTGCGGGCGGGCTGGGCCGGCGATCAGGACACTCACCTGCAATTGTCCATTGGGGGTGCTATATGAGTGAGCAGATGTTCCCGACGCGGGAGGAGCTGGAAGTGGATCAGATACGTGCTGACATCGCGCTGAAGCGGGTCCAAACCGAGTGGGAGCCATGGAAGGCGGTGGCCGGCGTGCTGGGCGCGGCTGCCGCGATCTTCACCGGTCTGGGAATCCTGATTGGCTATCTGCTTCGCGGCAACATGCATTGAGTTTGCAGCGTGCCTGATACCGCCGCCCTGACCCAACTCGGCCAGCCGACCGTTTGGCCGCAATCGCCGGAGGAGGCGCGGCTGGAGCGCGTGCCGGCGCCGGAGCCGGGCAAGCAGTATGTGGTGCGGTTTGCGGCACCTGAATTCACGTCGCTGTGCCCGATCACAGGGCAGCCGGATTTTGGGCATCTGGTAATCGACTACATTCCGTCCGAGTGGCTGGTGGAGAGCAAATCCCTCAAGCTTTTTCTGGGAAGTTTTCGGAATCATGGGTCGTTCCATGAGGCGTGCACGATGCAGATTGCCGGCCGGCTGATGGAATTGCTGAGCCCGGTGTGGTTACGGATCGGGGCTTATTGGTATCCGCGCGGAGGTATACCGATCGACGTGTTCTGGCAGTCCGGCGCGCCGCCGGAGGGCGCGTGGATCCCGGAGCAGGGTGTGGCGGGCTATCGCGGCCGCGGCTGAGGGGTTGTCCGCGGCGGCGCGGATACGCGATCACGCGCTGGGGCTGGGGTTCGATGCTGTGGGGTTCGCGCCCGCGCGGCTGGCGCCGGAAGCGGGGGCCGGGCTGCGGGCGTTCCTGGCGGCCGGGCATCACGGGGAGATGGGCTGGCTGGCAGAACGGGTGGAGCAGCGCGCCTCGCCAGACGCGCTGTGGCCGGAGGCGGCGAGCGTGATTGCGGTGGGGCTGTGCTACGCGCCGCCGGGCGACGCGCTGGCGACGCTGGCGCGGAAAGACCGCGGCAATATCAGCGTCTATGCGCGCCACCGGGATTACCACGACGTGATTCGCGGCAAGCTGAAGCATCTGGCGCAGTTCATTGTCAGCCGGTTCGGCGGGGACGTGAAGGTGTTCGTGGATACGGCGCCGGTGATGGAGAAGCCGCTGGCCGCGCAGGCGGGGCTTGGGTGGCAGGGCAAGCACACGAACCTGGTGTCCCGGTCGCATGGGTCCTGGCTGTTCCTGGGCGAGATTTTCACGACGCTGGCGCTGGCGCAGTCGCC
>CAZZYR010000277.1:0-4073 GCA_964658235.1 uncultured Acetobacteraceae bacterium
GAAACTGCCGTGCGTCTACGTGATCGAGAATAATCGCTACGGGATGGGCACCAGCGTGGAGCGCGCGTCCGCGTCGCGTGATCTGTCGCAGAATGGGTCACCGTGGGGGATTCCGGGCGTGCAGGTTGATGGGATGGATGTGCTGGCGGTGCGCGATGCGGCGGCGATCGCGGTGGCGCACTGCCGGGAGGGAAACGGGCCATATCTGATGGAGATGAAGACGTATCGCTACCGCGGACATTCGATGTCCGATCCGGCGAAGTATCGCACGCGGGAAGAGGTGCAGGAGATGCGCGAGCATCACGATCCGATCACGTCCGCGCGCGCGCAGTTACTGGCGATGGGCGTTGCTGAAGCCGAGCTGAAGGCGATCGAAGACCAGACGAAGGCGCTGATCAACGAGGCGGCGGAGTTTGCGCAATCCAGCCCTGAACCCGATCCGTCCGAATTGTGGACGGATATTCTTCTGGAGAGCGCGCGCGCATGACGCAGGTGTTGATGCCGGCGCTGTCGCCGACGATGACGGAGGGCAAGCTTGCGCGCTGGCTCAAGAAGATCGGCGATGACGTCCGCGCGGGTGACGTGATCGCGGAAATCGAGACCGACAAGGCGACGATGGAGGTGGAGGCGACGGATGAGGGCACGCTGAGCGAGATTCTGATCAGCGAAGGCACGGACGGCGTGGCAGTGAACACGCCGATTGCCGTGCTGGCGGGAGAAAGCGAGCCCTCGCGCGAGGCGCCGGCGGCGAAGGTTGCCGACGCGGGAAAGGGCAAGCGGGAGACTGCCGAGGCGGCGCCCATCACGGGTGCGCCTGAGGCCCTGGCGGCGCCGTCGCCGGAGCCGGATTGGGGTGCGACGAAGCCCACCACCGTGCGTGAGGCGTTGCGGGACGCGATGGCCGCCGAGATGCGCGCGGACGGCGACGTGTTTCTGATGGGCGAGGAGGTGGCGCAGTATCAGGGCGCCTACAAGATCAGCCAGGGTCTGCTTGACGAGTTCGGGCCGAAGCGGGTGGTGGATACGCCGATCACCGAGCACGGGTTTACCGGCATGGCGGTGGGGGCCGCGATGAACGGGCTGAAGCCGATCGTGGAGTTCATGACGTTCAACTTTGCCATGCAGGCGATTGATCAGATCATCAATTCGGCGGCGAAGACGCTGTATATGTCCGGCGGGCAGATGGGGTGCCCGATCGTGTTTCGCGGGCCGAACGGGGCCGCGTCCCGCGTGGCGGCGCAGCACAGCCAGGATTATGCGAGCTGGTATGCGCATTGTCCGGGATTGAAGGTAGTGGCGCCGTATTCGTCCGCGGATGCGAAGGGGTTGCTGCGGGCGGCGATCAGGGATCCGAATCCGGTGATTTTCCTGGAGAACGAGATTCTGTATGGGCAGACGTTCGATTGCCCGACGGACGATGATTTCGTCCTGCCGATCGGGCGCGCGAAGATCGAGCGTGCGGGGCGGCATGTGACCATCGTTGCGTATTCCATTATGGTCGGGGTGGCGCTGAAGGCGGCGGAGGTTTTGGCGGCGGACGGGATCGAGGCGGAGGTGATCAACCTGCGCACCTTGCGGCCGCTGGATATCGGGACGGTGGTGGAGAGTGTGAAGCGGACGTCGCGATTGGTGACGGTTGAAGAGGGCTGGCCGTATGCCGGCATAGGGTCCGAGGTGGCGATGCAGGTGATCGAGCAGGCGTTCGATTGGCTGGATGGGCCGCCGGTTCGTGTGTGTGGGTTGGATGTTCCGTTGCCGTATGCGGCGAATTTGGAAAAGTTGGCGCTGCCGCAAGGGAGTTGGGTGGTGGATGCGGTGCGGAAGATAGTTTAAGCCATGACCCGAAAACATCCGTCAATTCACTACCCGCTGTTGAGTGGGACGCTGGTGGTCCCCAAATCCACTACGCGAGCGGTTAATGCGACCGATGTCTGTTTCAGGTTGCGGCAGATGCTGAGCGAGGAGCAACCGGGTCATACTTTGGTGACCGACAATTCTGTTTGGTTTTCCGGTGGCCTATTCAGATATGTTTGGACTGGCAACTTCTTGACGCCGATCGGTAGTGGAATGATTGAAGTCAAGGATGATCCTGCTGATTTCATCGTGCAATATCGGATCAGCTTCTTCCAATTCGCATTGTTTTCCGTTGCCGCTGCATTCATTCCGGCTATTTCTATTTGGCGTGCAATATTCAGTGGCACGATGCCGCATGCTTCAAACTTTGAAGCCCCAGTCTGCTTTTTACTTATGTTTTTGGGTTTCCACTATTTTTCGATGATTTACCGTTTTCCTCACTGGCTTCGTGCAGGATTGGTTTCTAAAGCTGTAGTGCAAGCGTAAAGGCCCAAAATGCCAACCAACATCCTAATGCCAGCCCTCTCCCCCACCATGACGGAAGGCACGCTCGCGCGCTGGCTGAAGAAGGAAGGCGACACCATCCGCGCCGGCGACGTGATTGCGGAGATCGAGACGGACAAGGCAACGATGGAGGTCGAAGCCGTCGATGAGGGCGTGCTGGGCAAGATCCTGGTGGCGGATGGCACCCAGAACGTGAAGGTGAACGATCCGATTGCGGTGCTGGAGGGCGAGGGGACGGACGCACCGCCCGCAGCGGCCCCGAAGGCGGCGCCGAAGCAGGAGGCGGGGGAGGTTGCAGCACACGTGCAGAACGCGGCGCCGGCGCCCGCGGTGAAGGCCACGCCGGCGGTGAATGGGCACGATTCCGGCGAGCGCATTTTTGCGTCGCCGCTGGCGCGCAGGATGGCGAAGCAGGCGGGCATCGATCTGGCTGGCGTTAAAGGAAGCGGGCCGAATGGGCGGATCGTGCGCGCGGATATTCACGCGTTCCGGGTGCCTGAAGCGGCGCCTCAGGCCACTGCGGCACCTGCTTCGGCGGCGCGCGCGGCGCCTGCGCCAGTGCCGGCGTCTGCGATCACGGCGGCCGGCAAGCTTGTGCCGTTCAGCAATGTGAAGCGCGTGACGGCGCGGCGGCTGGCCGAGGCGAAGCAGACTATTCCGCATTTCTATGTGAGCATCGATGTGGAGCTGGACGCGCTGCTGAAGTTGCGCGCGGAACTCAATGCCCGCGCGCCGAAGGATGGCGCTGGCGCATATAAGCTTTCAGTCAATGACATGCTGATCAAAGCCTGCGCGCAGGCCCTGCGGCGCGTGCCGGGCGTGAATGCGAGCTACACGGATGATGGCGTGTTTTTGTACGATGACGTCGATATATCCGTGGCCGTGTCGATCCCGGACGGCTTGATCACGCCGATCATCCGTAACGCGGATCAGAAGACGGTGGCTGTGATCAGCAATGAGGGACGCGGGCTTTTCGAGCGGGCGAAGGCGGGCAAGCTGAAGCCGGCGGAGTTCCAGGGCGGCAGTTTTTCGATCTCCAATATGGGCATGTATGGCGTGCGGGATTTCTCCGCCATCATCAATCCGCCGCAGTCGGCTATCTTGGCGGTGGCGGCGGGCGAGGCACGGCCGGTTGTGCGGGACGGCGCGCTGGCGGTGGCCACAGTGATGACGTGCACCATTTCCGTCGATCATCGCGTGATCGATGGGGCGATGGCGGCGGAGTGGCTGGCGGCGTTCAAGGCCGCGGTGCAGGACCCTCTCGGCCTATTGCTTTGAGCGAGGCGGGTGCTGTGAGGGAGGCAGGGGCCGCCGCATTCGTGATGCGGCCGGCGGAGCCGCGGGACGCCGCGGATGTGGCGAGGCTGGTGCACGCACTGGCGGAGTTCGAGAAGCTCGGTGATCAGGCAAAGGGCACCGCGGAAGGTTTTCACGCGCAGCTGTTCGGAAACGAGCCAGTGGCCCACGCGATGATCGCGGAAGTGGCCGGCCGCGCGGTGGGCCTGGCGCTGTGGTTCTACAATTTCAGCACGTTCGCGTGCCGGCCCGGGCTTTACGTGGAAGACGTGTTCGTGGAACCGGAGCATCGCGGGCTCGGCATAGGGCGTGCGTTCTTCCAGGCCCTCGCGCGACGCGCGGTGGAAAAGGATTGCTCCCGCATGGAATGGGCCGTGCTGGACTGGAACGAAAACGCCATCGGCTTCTACAAGAAGCTG
>CAZZYR010000278.1:0-4068 GCA_964658235.1 uncultured Acetobacteraceae bacterium
CCGCCGCATGAACGCAAGCAGGGCCAGGCCGCCGGCGATTCCGACCGCCAGGCCCGCGCGCAGCATCACAGGAGGTTCGCTCTCCCCCAACCCGGGCATGAGCATTACCGCCGCGGCGCACCTGCACAGCACCAGCATGAAGGCGAAGGCGAGCGCGCTGAGGCTTGCCAAATCGACATCCGGCGGGGGCGTGACAGGCATGGCGCGCTACTGGCCGCCGATGGCGACGATCTTGTCCGCGACATCGTGCATGTAGTCTGCCAGGACACGGAACAGGAACGGGCCGGCGAGCCATGCCGAGGCACCGGTGGCAATGAGCTTGGGCAAAAAGGAAACGGTGCTGTCACTGATCTGCGTGACGGCCTGCAAGATCGCGACGATGAGGCCCGCGACGAGCGCCGCCAGCAGGAGCGGCGCGCACATCTTGAGCGTGGCCAGCATTCCGGAATGCACCACCGCGGCGATATCAACTTCCTGCATGGTGTGCGTTCGCACGCCCTCCCATCAGATCGGCATCTTGATGATATCCTGATAGGCCTGCAGCACGCGGTCCCGGACCGCGACCGTTGTCTGCAACGCCAGCTCCGCACGTGAAACCGCGGTCACGACCTGCGTCAGGCCGGAGCCGGTTCCACCCACCGCCTGGGTTGCCCGCGCCTCCGCCGCCTGTCCGCTTTGCACGGCACTTCCCAATGTGCGCGACAGCAGACTTGCGAAATCGCCGTCGGCGCTGGCCGCAGGTAAAGCTGTGGCGGCATCAGCGTTCTGATACGCGGACAGCGCCTGCTGCGCGGCGTGCAGCAATGGCAAGTTCGTCATTTCAGAAGATCGATCACGCGAGTCAGCATGGAGCGTGAGGTCTGCATGACGTTGAGATTGGCGCTGTAGGAACGCTCAGCCTCCCGCATGTCCATCATCTCCACGAAACTGTTCACATTGGGCATGCGCACGTATCCTTTCGCGTCTGCGGCGGGATTGGACGGATCGTATTTCTGCGGGAACGCGGTGCGGTCCGGCGCAATCGATTTCACCTGAACGCTTTCCGTGCCAAGCGTGCGGTCAAGCACGTCCGCGAAAACAGTTGTCTTGCGCTGGTAGGGCGTGGCACCCGGGAAGGATCCCGTACTGTCCTGGTTGGCCAGGTTCTCGGCGATCACGCGCAACCGTTTGGTCTGCGCGTCCATCCCGGCGGCCGAAATGGCGAGTGCTTGCGAGAGATCCATGATCAGTCTCAGTGAATGCCGAGCCTGGATCGGCCAGACGAGGCCGGAACGGCGGTGCGCTCGGCAAACTTAGCCATGGCCCAATGCAGTCATGAACATGCCCATATAGGCTTTCCACAAATTACCTGTGAGGGCCTGGGCACCTTCGTCATCGGCAACCTTGGTCAGCTGGTCCTCCAGTCCCACCGCATTGCCGTCCGGTGCGTGTTCTTTCGCCCGCGTGATCCTGGACGAAGATGGGGGGAAATATCCCGCCAGATGCAGCGGGTTGGTGCGCACGGGTTCTACATCGAATTGGCCCAGGGTTGCGGCGAACGGTGACACATCCCGCGATACATAAGCAGGCGTATTTACGTTGGCGATATTCTGCGCCAGCACCCGTTGCCGCGAATCGATCCAGTCAAGCTTGCGCTCCAGTAGATCGAACAGCTCCGGTTGCGAAGTATTCAGGCTCATTCTGCAGGTCCTATCAGCCAAATGCGGAGCGGGAGCACATGGACGGAGCGTGACAGGCAGAAGTTGATGAAGCGTAAATTGAAGGTGCGGCGGATCGCGAGCCTATGAAGAAGCTGGCTTACGCATTTCTGCTCACTTACGAATTGCTAACAAAACTGTGCGCTTAACACAGCATGAAACCTCAGTCAGACGCGCCACAGCCAATCGGCGGCCCGAACGAGGTGCCCGGCACACCATGCCGCCATGAACGTCTCGGCCAGCTTGCCGGCCGTCTGGCGCGCACCCTGGGGCTGGCACGCGCACTGGCGCAAAATGGGCGGGCGTTGGATTTGACAGGGATCGACGACGGGATCGGGATGCTCTGCGCCCAAACGCTCGACCTGGAACAACCGGAGGCGCGCCAAATGCTGCCGTTGCTGCGTGAGGTGCTTGGCCAGGTCAACGCCCTGGACACAGCCATACGCGGTGACGCGGAAGGGGCGCCCTCGCCCGCATGCGTGGCGGTGCGAGCACACAAGGCATATCGGCAATGACCGAAACGCGCATGCTGCCGAGAGCATGACAGGGGCCGTTGCCGCGCAGGCGGTGCTGGCAGTTCTGTGTCTTTGTTTTGTGCTGTTGCTGATCCTGGGCGCGGCGAGACTCGCGCGCGCTCTGCCCGCCGTACGAAAGCAGCAGCAAATGCCAAGCGGGCTCGATCTGGTCAGCACGCTGGCGCTTGACCGGAACCGGCGGCTATATCTGGTGGACGTGGGCGATTGCCAGGTCCTGCTGCTGGCGGGCGGAGGATCGGACGTCCTCATCACCTTGCCAGCCAAGCCATGACACGCCTTCCGGTGCCCCGCGCCGCGCGTAGTCTCTTTACGGCCGAACTCCTTGTCTTTGGTATCTGCATGCTGCCGCTGGGAGCGGCCGCGCAGTCCGTGGCGATCGACCTCGGCCATGCCGGCGATGCAGGCGCGACTGGGCGTTTGGTCCAAATCACCGCGCTGTTCACCGTGCTGTCGCTCGCGCCAAGCCTTCTGGTAATGGTCACGGCCTTCACGCGGATTGTGGTTGTGCTGTCGTTGCTGCGCGGTGCCCTAGGCGCGCAGGGGACACCGCCGAACATCGTATTGATCGGACTGGCCCTTTTTCTCACGTTGTTCGTCATGCAGCCAACGCTGGATGCTGCCTGGGTGCGCGCAATTCAGCCGATGCAGGCTGGCCAAATCGGCCAGCTGGAAGGTTTACGCCTGGCGGCCGAACCCTTCCGCCATTTCATGGCGCTGAACCTCCGTCCGCCGGACCTGGCGCTGTTCGAGCAGATCGGCCATCTGCCGCCCGCGCCGGACGCGGACCATGCGGACTGGCGCGCACTTATCCCGGCCTTCTTGATCGGCGAATTGCGCCGCGCATTTGAGATGGGGTTCCTGCTCTATCTGCCGTTCACCATCATCGATCTAGTGGTCAGCAGCGTTCTGATGTCGCTGGGAATGATGATGCTGCCGCCAAGCGGTGTCAGCTTGCCGTTCAAGCTGATCTTTTTCGTGATGGTGGATGGCTGGCGCCTGGTCGCTGGCAGCCTGACACAGAGCTTCACGCCCGGTTGAACGATCCGCGCCAGCGATGCCGCGTTCATTGACGGTTGCAACCAGGGAAGCAGCCAATGAAGCAGCCACACACTGAAGGCGCGATCGACCACACGGAGGGGCAGCAAGACACTGGAAACCATCCGGCCGCCGGCACCACCGGCAAGGTGCCAGGGGGGACGCGCGCCGGTGCGGACAATGTCGAGCCACCGGCGACCAACATCGAGAGAGGCACGGATGTGGACAAGCTTGCCGGCCTTGAAGAGCAGCTTGATGACTCGGTGAGTGTCAACGGCCCGACCGAGCGCGTCGCGGAGCGCTACGAACGTGGGCGCATCTGACGCGCCCAGTCCTGCTTTCGCGCCCAGTCCTGTTCGCCCAGTGCTGCTTTTGCTTCGGAAACAGGCTTTACTGCCCGGTATGGTATGCGGCCGAGAAGACTCGAACTTCCACAGGGTTTCCCCCACAAGCACCTCAAGCTTGCGCGTCTACCATTTCGCCACGACCGCACCGTGGGCAGCGGCGTATAGCGGATGGACGCAAGAGTATCAACCGACGCTGCGGTATCCTGGCGCGTGTCGGACGGCTTGACGGAGTACCAGCAAGCCCTCGGCGCCATGCAGGCGCAGGTCGCGGCGATCCGGTCGGCCGAGGCGCCCGAGACGGTCTGGCTTGTCGAACACCCACCGCTCTATACCGCCGGGACCAGCGCGCAGCCGTGCGACCTGACCAATCCTGCCGGCTTTCCCACCTTCGCAGCCGGGCGCGGCGGCCAATGGACCTACCATGGCCCGGGACAACGCACTGCCTATGTCATG
>CAZZYR010000279.1:0-4062 GCA_964658235.1 uncultured Acetobacteraceae bacterium
CGGCGATGACGCGCGCGGCAGATCTACCGCCACCGCCGCATCGAAGGACAGCGTGACCGTGCCCAGCAACCGCTCGTCCCAGCCGAGCATCAGGGTTTGCTGCGTGATCTCCGGCGGATGCCGCCACGGCAGCGCGCGGAACATCAGCGCATGGTCGAAGCCAGGATCCAAGGCGGGCAATCGCAGCCGGCTCTGGCGGCCAATCGACCAGCGGAAGACACCCTCCGGCTCTCCCCATCCGTCCAGCTGATAGGCTTCGCTGTTGCCGTGGTCACCGAAATCGAGATCCAGAACCAGCTCAGCCATCGTGCGTCCGGGTGCCCACCCCCGCCCGTCTACAGCGGTTTCGGCGGCATAACCATAAGCGCTGCCCGCACGCCTGGCTCCGTCGGGACACACCGCCGGACCGTTGCGGAAGGCGTTCGACTTGCGTCACACTCGTCCGGCGACCCTGCGGGGAGGCAAGGCGATGGCGGCGGAGCAGTGCGTGATCGTGGGGCCGGCGAGCCTGGTTGTTCGCCTGACGTCGCCATGGGGCCCGTTTGCACGCAAGGCAGCCACCCTGCGCATGCGCGGACAGCGCTTCAGCATCGTCAACGCCGGCACGGAGCCATGCACGCTGAGTCCGCCGGCCGTGGGCCCGGTTACCCTCACGCAGAGCGGAACAACGGCGGAGGCCGAGCTTTCGGTGGCGGCCGAGCCCGGTGGCGCCACGTTGGCGCCAGGTGCATCGCGCCACTTCGTGCTGGCGGGTGCGGCGCCTGCCACGCCCGGCGCTTACGCCACGGCGCTGCGGCTCGCGCCGGACCACGGTCCGCCGCTTGCCATCCCCGTCAGCCTGAACGTGGCAGCGTCCGCCGGGTGGGGGATCCTGTGCATGGTGTGCGGTCTTCTGGTGCTCGGCGTCATTAACGTCCTGGCGGGCGAAAACGTGGTCAAGACGCGCCTGCGTGATGCCTTGCAGGCGCGCCAGGACATTCACGTGCTGCTGGAAGCTCATCCCGCCCCGGAGAGCAAGGCCGGCGATGTGGACGGCATGGATCACGATTTCGATGCCGCGATCATTGTTCTGGGCGAACGCCGGAAGCTGTCGATCCTGGATCACCGGAAAGAGGAGGCTTCACGGCATCTCGCTGACGCGCTCGCCGCCAGCGAAGAGCTGCGCAAGCTGTTCGCCGGGGCGCCGCGCGGCGCGGCGGAGATCGACGACCTGCAGCATGAGTTGGACGGGATCAAACCGCTGCTTCAGGAGATTGCGGAGCTGCCCGGCCCGCAGGCCGGCACCACGGCGCCGGCCGACCTCTCCGGCAAGCTGGACGCGTTCCTCATCCGCTACCGGCAACGCATGGTGCGGGCGCCGGCCGCGTTCCTGAAGGCGGAGACGAACGCGGAGCTTGGCCGCATGCAGCTGGACGAGGCCGCCGCGGAGGGCGACGCGGCACGCGATCTTGCCATCAACACGCGCCTGTGGCTGCGGCGGTCGGCGGCCGACCTTGACCGCGCGTTGCGCGGCTATCGCGAAATGCTTGTGGAAGCGGGCTGGATGCTGAACACGGACCGCACGATGCGGGACCGCGCCGCGCACGACGATCTGGCGCCCGGCGCCGCACAGAAGATCCTTGCGGCGCTGGACCGTGCCGGTGCTTTGATGGATGGCACGCCGTCGCTGGACGATTTCAGGCAGGCGCATGCGCGCCTGGACGACGCGTGGACGGAACAGGTGCGCGGCGTGACCGAAATGGCCAAGCAACGCGTGGCGGAGACCATCGCGCGGACAGATCAGGCCACGGATTGGAGCGATGTGCAGAAGCTGACGGAACAGCTTCAGGCGATGCCGCCACCGCACACGCCGGCCATGAAACAGCAAGGTCTGATGCGAATACTGGATCTTTGGCAGGTCCATGCGGACGATGTGACGCAACCTGAGGCGCGCCAGTCCTTCAGCCGGCAGATCGCCGCGCTGCGCGCGGATGTGGCGGCCGGGAGGCTGCTGGCGGTGGGCCAGCCCTACCGTACGCTCCTCAATGACTGGACAGCGTGGCAGACGCGGCAGGAGCGCGACGCGCTCGATCGGCTGGATCACCCGCGCTGCCTGGAATATTACGCGGACTTGCAGCGCAACGCAGCCGGCATCGAAGCCAGCCTGCGCGCCCGGCCACCTGGTGAGGACCTACAGGACTGGGACCGGCAGCTGGATCAAATACGGCTGGACATGCAGCGCCACGGTCCCGATGCCGCCACCGTTTCCACCGATTGCATGGCGCCGCTGCTGCAGATCGGCGATCACGTCTCGAAACTGTCGGGGATGATCCTGGCCGCCACCATCGCGGATGTGCCTTTGCCGTCCGCCACGCGGATCATGCTGGCCGGAGCGTCCGGCCTGCAGGCGGCGATGGACGCCGTGCAGTTCAACATGGACCATGCGCGGATCCTGAAGATCAGCCCGCTTACGCCCGAAGCCGAGCGCGTGGCCGGGCGCGCGGTGACCTTCACGATCGGGAACATGGACCCGGTGTGGCGCGCCTCCACCACAATACGGGTCGATTTCGACACGGCGGGGCCCTCGTTCGAAGCCAGTGCAGAGGAGCTGGACCACGGCAAACAGATCACCCATGCCTATCCCGTGGCTGCGACCGCCCATCTGCGGGTAACCGCGACAGCGCTGCCCAAGCCGGGCGAGACAAAGGGCGAGCTGCTGGGCGAGGGCCATGCCACCGTGCTGATCGCGCCATCGCCGGTCGGCGCCGCGCAGGATCTGGCGGACGCCTTCTTCAACCTTCGCTTCGGGCTGGCGCTGCTGATTGCCTCCACGGTGTATTACTGGCGATACCAGTCGCGCCCAACGGTGTTCGGCGCGCGGGGGTTTGATTATGTGGAGGCGTTCGCGCTGGGTTTTGCGGCGGATGCGGCGGTGTCCAATCTGCCGAAATTTGTAGCTGGCATTGCGCCCGTAGGAGGGTAAGGCAAGGCCTTCTTTTTTGGAAAAAAGAAGCAAAAAACTTCTGTCAGTGCTGTCGCGGACTCAATGGACAAAAGTTTTTTGTTCCTTTTTTTCAAAAAAGGAATGCTTGCCTTAAACTTCGCTCCAAACAACCAGCCGGAGCCATTTGTGATCAACAGATTTTGCGCCTGCGTGTTGCTGCTGACAGCGGTTGCCGGCTGTGATCGTCATCCGCGGTCCCCTGCCCCCGCCGCGCGGCAGGCCACCTTCGCGGCCGCTGCTCCCGCGCCGGCGCCGGAAGTAGCGGGGACGCCCTGGTTCACGCCGGGGCCGCAGCAGGCGGCGGGCGCGCACCTGGCCTACAGCCACACGGTGGGGCTGGAGGTGGATGGAAGCGTTATCGCCGCGCATTTCACCGCCGCGCGGGATAGATGCCTGAATGATGCCGCCCTGCACTGCATCCTGCTGAATGCGGAGTTCGGCACCCAGCCGACCTATGGCGCCATTCGGCCAATGCGGTCCGGCAGCCTGCGCGTGCGGTTGCCGCACGACCAGATTGCGGCGTTCGCCAATGCGCTGACCACGCCGCTGCAGGGTGAGGCGCCGGGCTTGGCGCGGGTGGTGCGGCAATCCACCACGGCGGAAGATCTGGGGCGGCCGATCGCGGATGTGGGCCAGCGGATGGCGCAGGTGCAGGACTATCTCGCCAGCCTCAAGGCGCTGGGCAGCCGGCTGACGATTAGCGTGAGCGACCTGGTGAAGATCGCCTCCGAGACGGCGCAGGCGCAGACGCAGATCGAGGCGGCGCAGGCCGAGCAGCGCGAACTGTCCCAGCGTGTGGCAACGGAGTTGCTGGAGGTCGATTTCCAGGAGCTGGCGCCGGCGCCCGCGGCAGTGGATCCGGTGGCACAGGTGTGGGCGGACGCGGCGGCGACGTTCCGGCGCAATCTGGCGGATGTGGTTGAGTTCGGGATTGCGGCGGCGCCGTGGGTGCCGGTGGGGCTGGTGGCGGCGGTGCTGCTGGTTTTGATGCGGTGGATGTTGTTTGGGCGGGCGCGAAAGTAGGTTCTTGATCGGCGCGGACCGCGGCAAGGAAGCACGCAAGTTTCACCACGAAGGCA
>CAZZYR010000280.1:0-383 GCA_964658235.1 uncultured Acetobacteraceae bacterium
GTTTGGGCTTTCGTATGATTTTGTGGGGGATTTGGCGGAGACGGTGGCGCTGATTTGGCCGGCGGAGGATGAGGTGGCGCCGCCGAGCGTGACGGAGATTGTGAGCGCGCTGTCCACGCGGCCGAAAAGCGAATTGGCGGGGCTGTTGACGGGCTGGCTGGATCATTCTGGGGCGAATGTCCGGTATGCGTTGTTGAAGCTGATTACGGGATCTTTGCGCGTGGGTGCGTCTGCGCGGCTGGCGAAGACGGCGCTGGCGGAGTTTGCCGCGGGGCACGGGCAGATTGTGGCGGCCGATGATGTGGAGGAGGTGTGGCACGGTCTGTCGCCGCCTTATGCGGCGCTGTTCGATTGGCTGGAGGGGCGGGCGGGCGCGCCGCATG
>CAZZYR010000280.1:393-4056 GCA_964658235.1 uncultured Acetobacteraceae bacterium
CGCCTGGCCGGTACCTCTGCTGGCGTTTGTTGCCCTCTTCGGGCGCTCTTTGTGGTCCCGGGTCCTCGGGCGGGCGCCTCAGTGGCGGGGGATGCGCCGGTGTTCCGGCCGCCGATGCTGGCGCAGCCGCTGGAGGCGGCGGATCTGGCGGCGCTGGATGCGGCGGCCTTCGTGGCGGAATGGAAGTGGGATGGGATACGCGTGCAATTGTGTCGCGCGCCTGGCGGGGAGCGGGTGTTTTCACGCGGGGCGGAGGATGTGTCCGGCGCGTTTCCCGATTTGGCGGGGGTGCTGGGGGCGGACGCGGTGCTGGATGGTGAATTGCTTGTGGTGCGGGATGGGGTGGTGGCGCCGTTCGCGGATTTGCAGCAGCGGCTGAACCGGAAGAGTGCGAGCGCCAAGATGGTGCGGGATTTTCCGCTGCGGGTCAGGGTGTATGACATCCTGTTCGATGGGAGCGAGGATGTTCGCGCGCTACCGTTTGTGGAGCGGCGGGCGCGGCTGGAGGACTGGGTGGCGCGGCATCCGGATCCGCGGCTGGATTTGTCCGAGCTGATCGGATTTTCCAGCGTGGATGAGCTGGTGGAGATCAGGGCAGGGACGCGGGCGGCGAGTATCGAGGGGCTGATGCTGAAGCGGCGGGACAGCGCATATGTGCCGGGGCGGCCGAGGGGGCAGTGGTGGAAGTGGAAGCGTGATCCGCTCAGCATCGATGCGGTGGTGATGTATGCGCAACGGGGGCACGGGAAACGAAGCAGTTTTTATTCGGACTACACGTTCGGGCTATGGCGCGCGGATGGCGAACTTGTGCCGGTGGGCAAGGCGTATTCCGGGTTCACGGACGAGGAGCTGGTGAAGCTGGATCGATGGATCCGTAATCACACGGTGCGCGCGTATGGGCCGGTGCGGGAAGTGGAGCGGGGGCTGGTTCTGGAGATTGTGTTCGATGCAGCGCAGTATTCGAAGCGGCATAAATCGGGCGTGGCGCTGCGTTTTCCGCGGGTGTCCAGGTTGAGGTGGGACAAGCCTTATGAGGAGGCGGATCGGCTGGAGACGCTGGTGAATATGATTTGAAGGAAGAAGTTCTTTTTTGAAAAAAAGAACCAAAAAACTTTTATCAGTGCTGTCGCGGACTCAACGGAAAAAAGTTTTTTGCTTCTTTTTTTCAAAAAAGAAGGCCTTTCTTTCTTACAGCACCGCGCCAGCCGCGATGGTGCACAGAACCAGGCTCAGCCCGGCCATGATGGCGAGACCGAGCGTGGCCTGCAGGCCGGTGGAGATGACTGTGGTAGCCGAGGGGGCCGGCGCGCGGGCAGAGAGCGGGCGCGCCGGGATGGAAGCTGCCGAGACCGGAAGCTCCTGGACGGTGGAAATATAAGACATGACGGTTACTCTTTCGTGCAAGCAAGGGCGGGAGCGGGATTGAGAAGATACTCTGCCATCTAGGCCCTGAACGGACCGTTTACATGGAACGTTCTGTCCGTTTTTGGAAGGTCTGCCAGTATTTCAAACGCTTTTACATTTCTGTTCTCGCGGACACTTGAGGCTGGGTGTTTCTTGCTTTTGGATCGGTGTATTTCTTTCTAAAACTGCGTTGACGTCGGTTTTCGGCGAGGCCTGCGCGCCGTGCTTGGCTGCCTTGTTTTCTTTTTTGGATATCTTTTGGGTCAGCCAGTGAATTGGCGAAGGCGGCCGAGGGCTTCCGGGCGGCGCCAGTCCAGACCGCCGGTGTGGGTCCAGACGACCTGGCCGGAGGCGCGGTCAAAGAGGATGCTGCGGGGGACGTAGAAGGTGCCGTCCGCGCTGAGCAACGCGCGCTGAAGGAGGCCGGGAGCATTACTGTCGGCGGGGCGGGCGGTGGAGAGTGTCAGGCCGCGGCTGGCGGTGATGGCCTGGTTGCGAAACCAGTCATCGGGGTGACTGACAAGGATGACGCGCAGTTTGTCCGCGCCAATAGCAGGGGCGATGGCCTGAACCGTGTCCAGTTCTCGCAGGCAGGCGCCACACCAGTTGGCCCAGAGGGTGACCAGGGTGAGGGGTTGCGGGGATTGTGCCAGGCGGAAGCTGTGGTCCTGCGCATCGAGCAGGTCGATCGATGCCCAATCCTGGCTGGATCTGGCGGCGCGCGCGGTTGGGGTGGCGGCAAGGGCCATGGAGGCGGCAAGGCCGGCGAGGAGCGTGCGGCGGGTGGGGGCGGGGGCCTGCATGGGAAAGTCCTCAACCTTCTGGTAAGGACAGTCTCACAGGAAGAGATTGATCTCAGATTAAGTGCGGAGTTTCTTTTTGAAATCTGTTTCTGGCCGGCTTTTTCATGTGGAAGCGCGGCGACAGGTAATCCGGCTTACCAGGCGCGGGACGCGACGATACGCACGTTGCCGAAGGATGTGTGCCGGGTCAGTGGCGGACGAAGCGGCAGGGCTGGGGTGGCTGGGGCGGGACGTGCATGGCGTGGTCCACGCGATTGAGGAGTTGCCGGATTTCCGCGGGGGTCACGTTGTCCGCACGCATGACGGCGATGGTGACTTCGTCCGCGAGGAGATCGTCCAGGTCAGGCGATGGGCGCCGGGGCGGGCTGGTTTTTGTGAACGCCTTCATGAGCGGCTCTCCTGATCCGGGCGGAAGGGTAGGGCGGGTGAGGCGGCCTCTGGATGTCCGGCGGGTTAAATGATGTTTCGGGACGTAACGGGTCTCAGGTGATCAGCAGGGTGGAGGTGGCGCTGGCGATGAGGCGGCCGGTGGCGTCCGTCAGGCGGGCTTCCGTGAAGGCAGTGCGGCGCCCCATGGAAAGAATGGTGCCGACGGCGCGGACGGGGCCGGTGTCCTTGGACATGGCGCGGTGATAGGCGACCTTCAGCTCCAGCGTGGTGAAGCCTTGGCCAGGCGAGAGTTTGGAATGGACGGCGCATCCGCAGGCGGAGTCAAGCAAAGCGGCGGCGTAGCCGCCATGAACGGTGCCGAGCGGGTTATAGACGTGCTCGCCCGGGTTGCCTTCAAAGACGGCGCGGCCTTCCTCGATCTCCGTCAGCGTGAATTGCATGGAGCGGCCGATGCCGGGCATGCGGCCGGCCTGCATCATGGCTTGGAGTTGCTGGAGGCCGGTGAGTTCGGTCGCGTCTGACATGTGATTTCCTGGAAGGGGTGCCGGGTCAGGGGGTGTTTGTGGTGTGTTCGGTGAGCGCGTCCAGGCGTTTCAGGACGGGTTCCAGATCCGCGATACTGCCGGCGGTGAGGGCCTGGGCCTGCAGCCACAGCGGGTGCGCGGCCAAGAGGAGGGCGCGGCCTTCCGGCGTGAGGGTGGCGTGGCGGGCGCGGTGGCGGGCCTCCGGGCCGAGTGCCACCAGGCCGCGGCGCACCAGGGGATCCAGATTGCGGCTGAGGGTGGAGCGGTCCATGCCGAGCCTAGTGGCGATGTCCACGATCGTCAGGGCACCTTCGCCCATATTGATGGCGACAAGAACGCTGAGCTGGGAGATGCGCACATCCAGCGGCTTGAGGACTGCGTCATACCGCCGGGTGATGGCGCGGGCCGCGCTCCGCAGCCGGTTCGCATAGCAGGCGGTTGCCATGTCACTGAATTCTTGGGTCATGCCAGAACCGCCTGTTGTGCAGTGAGACTAAAAAAACCTCTTGCCGTTTGGCCGGCGCCAGCACCGACAAAAGTTT
>CAZZYR010000281.1:0-4051 GCA_964658235.1 uncultured Acetobacteraceae bacterium
GTGCTCCGGGCGGCGCCGGTTATCTTTGCGGATCTGGCGGAACGCGCGGTTGATTGCGGCGGCGAACTGCTGGCCGCTCCGCCGCCGGCGCTCGATCTGGCAGCGCGCGGCGCGGAACGGCGGCTGGATGCGTGGCTGCGTGGGGGGTAAGGAAGGCAAGGCCTTCTTTTTTGCAAAAAAGAAGCAAAAAACCTTTATCAGGCTGTCGCGGACCAAATGGACAAAAGTTTTTTGGTCCTTTTTTTCAAAAAAGGACTGCTTCCTTGCCGTATGACTGCCGCCTCTACGTCCTCACGCCCCCCGTTCTGCCCGCCCCCGACCTCCTCGCCGCCACCCTGGACGCCGGTGACGTCGCCGCCCTCCAGCTCCGCCTCCAAGGTGCGGACGACGACTCCCTGCGCCGCGCCGTGGACGTTGTCCGCCCCATCGCCCACGCCCGCGGCGTCGCCCTCATCCTGAACGGCCCGCCCGCCCTGGCGGTGGAGACCGGCTGCGACGGCTGCCATCTCGGCACCGCTGCCATGGCCCCCGCCGACGCGCGCGCCATCCTGGGCAAGAAACTCCAACTCGGCGTCTCCTGTTACGACAGCCGCGACCTCGCCCTGCGCGCCGGCGAGGCGGACGCGGATTACGTCTCCTTCGGCGGCTTCTTCCCAAGCACCACGAAGCAGACAGGCGACTTCGCGGACATCGAATTGATTCGCTGGTGGGCCGAGCTGATGGAGCTTCCCGTCGTCGCCATCGGCGGCATCGACGCGGCGAATTGCACAGACCTGGTGCGCGCCGGCGCCAATTTCCTCGGCGTGGTCGGCGCCATCTGGAACCACCCGGACGGCCCGGCCGCCGGCGTCCGCGCACTCAACGTGGCTATAGAAGCGGCCTGAGTAAGGCACCGGAACGAGGGAGCCGACAATGCTTGCGCTCTACCACTATCCGGGAAACGCGAGCCTGCTGCCGCACATGATGCTGCGGGAGATCGGCGCGGCGTTCGAACTGCGGCTGGTGGACCGTGCACAGTCGGCGCAAAACGCGGCGGACTATCTGCGGCTCAACCCGAACGGCCGCATCCCCGTGCTGGTGGACAACGACCTGGTGCTGTTCGAGGCAGGCGCCATCGCATTGCACCTGGCGGACAGGTTCCCTGTCGCCGGACTGGCGCCTGCCGTCGGATCGCCAGCGCGTGGCGCGTTCTACAAATGGATGTTCCACCTCAGCAACACGCCGCAGGCGGAATACCGCGCCTGGTTCTATCCGGAGCAGCACGTGGCAGACCCGGCGGCGGCGGACAGTGTCAAGCAGGCAGCCGGCGCACGGCTCGGCCGGATGTTCGGCGTGATCGCGGCGCAACTGGGCGACGGCCCCTGGCTGCTTGGCGACATCTTCTCGGCCGCCGATCTGTTCCTGCTGATGCTGGTGCGCTGGGGCCGCGCCATGCCCGCGCCGCCGCGCGACGTGCCGGCACTTGGCGCCCATGCCGCCCGGGTGATGCAGCGCCCGGCGGTCGCTGCCACGTTCGCGTCGGAAGGCTTGGCGGAGCCGTTCTTCTGACTCGTCCCGCTTACCAGGCGGTTGCCACGGCAATCGCATGCAGAACGACTCCCATGGCGCCCGCCAGGAAGACCACGATGAGCGCGGCGACGATCCGGCTTTCCTGGGCGGCGGTGAGTGACCAGCGTCCGCGCCCGCGGGCAGTGGCCATCATGTTGCTCGTGAGGCTGATCATGATGCGGATGCTCCTGCTTTGCCGCTCGACATTTCATGTAGACCAGTCTATATAGTTTTAGGTTCACCTGCGCAAGGGGTTTCTGTGGCAGCGGAAGCAAAACATCGGGCCGCGATCGTGGGGGCCGCCATCGGACTGTTCCGGAAAAACGGCTATTCGGCGACAGGCATGAACGACATCGTGGCCGAGAGCGGCGCGCCGAAGGGCTCGCTGTATCACTACTTCCCCGGCGGCAAGGCGGAGATCGGCGCGGCAGCAGTGACGGTTGCTGGCGAGGTGACGCTCACCGCGCTGCTGGGTCTGGCGGCGCAGGCCGCAAGCCCGGCCGCGTTCATCCGCGCCTATTTCAGTTGGATGGGGGGCGGGCTCGAGCGGTCCGGGTTCAGGATGGGCTGTCCCCTGGCGACGGTATTGCTTGAGACCGCGCCGCAGGATGCGCGGATGGCGGCGGCAGGGCGCGCAGTGTTCGCGCAGTGGGCCGGTGTGGTCGCCGGGGTGCTGGCGCGCGACGGCGTGGCGGAGGATGCGGCGCTACGGCTGGGCAGTCTGGCGGTGAGTGCGATCGAGGGGGCGCTGCTGCAGGCGCGGGTGGCGGAGAGCCTGGCGCCGCTGGAGGTGGTGGAGGCGGCTTTGGGTGAGTTGTTTGCGGCCCATAGGAAGTAAGCAGGTCTTTTGTGAAAAAAGACCAAAAACTTTATCCATTAAGTCCGCGAAGCACTGACAAACGTTTTTGCTTCTTTCTTAAAAAAGAAGGCCCCTCTTCTCTTGCGTCTCCGGCATCGCCGCCGCGAGAACCGCGCCCAGCGCCCCCACGCCAGCCAGGCAGACGAACGCCAGCGGCAGCGAGCGATCCGCGGCCAGGCCGCCTAGCAGCGTGCTCGCCGCCGCGCCGGCGCCGATCGCCAGGCCCAGAAGGCCCATGCACAGGTTGAACCGGCCAGCCTTGGCGGCGATGTCGGAGGCCACCAGCGGCATCAGCACGCCGAACGCGGCAGCGCTTACGCCATCGAGCAGTTGCACGGAAACGAGCGGCCAGCCAAAGGCGCCGGCATGGCCAGCCATCAGCGCCAGGATCAGGCCGCGCGCCGGCAGCGCCAGCATGCCCATGGCGAGCACGCGGCGGCGGCCGAAGCGTTCGGCACTGCGGCCGACGAAGGGCGAGAACAGGGCCACCACGATCTGCGGCCCGACGATGCAGGCGCCGATCACCAGGGTGGCCTGGTTGCCGAGCTCGGGGGCGGCGGCGGCCGCGGCCAAAGGCAGCATGGCCGCGTTGGACAAATGGAAGGCCAGGCAGCAGGCGGCGAACCAGATCAGGCGGCGGTCTTTCAGCAACGCGGATGGGAAGGTGGTGATGCGGGCGGTTGCGGTTGCCGCCAGCGGTGCCGCGGTCTGCGCGATCAGGCGCAGCGCCCCCAGGCCCGGCACGGCCAGCGCCGCGCCCAGCACGAACACGGAGCGCGCGCCGAAGGCGTCTCCCACCACGGCCATCAAGCCGGCGGCGGCGCCGTTGCCGATTGAGGCGAAGCGCGCGTTGCGGCCGAGGCGTTCACCGATGGCGCCGGTCCGCGCGCCGGCTAGCCCGAGTGTGATGGCGGCAATGGCCGGCCCCAGCATGCAACTCGCGAAGGCGTGGCTGATTTCGGCGGCAAGGATGGGCAGCAAGGTTGGCAGATAGGCGATGGTGAGCGCGCCGGCGATGATGGCGACGATGGCGGCGGCGGCAGCCTGGGTTTTCTTCGCCATGGCGTCCACCAGCAGGCCGGCGGGGACCTGGGCGGCCATGCTGGCGGCGTAGCCGACGCTGAGGGCGAGGCCGATATCGCCTTGGGTCCAGTGGCATTGGGTGAGATAGACCGAGACGAAGGGGCCGAAGGCGGTTTGCAGGTTGGCGGTGAAGAAATTCAGCCAATCGAGGCCGATCTCGCTGCGTGACGATGGGCGGCGCGCCCCACGCGCAGCGGCGGGTCGTGGGTCGATGGGCTCAAGCAGCCCAGCCTACTCCGCGGGTTTCGGCGCGCGGCCGTGGGTGATCGGCGGCAACGGGCCGGATTTCAGCGCATCCGCGTCCAGCTTCAGATCACGCCGCACCGCGCCGCTGCCGCCCAGATTCGGGATGGACGTGCCATCCACGTCCAACTCCGTCGCCCCCGCATTGCCCGTGGTCAGCGACAACCCGGCCTTGTCCGCGGGCACCGGCCACGTATCGCCGGCATGCATCAGCTTGTTGTAGATCGCCGGCCCGCCGGGCTGCTTCACGGTCACCCAGGCATCCCCGTTCGTCTTCAGCACGATGCGCTGGCCCTCGACGGCCGGCCCGCGGTCGGC
>CAZZYR010000282.1:0-4009 GCA_964658235.1 uncultured Acetobacteraceae bacterium
AGATCGCCGCGTTCGGCAAGTTCGTGGCGGCGATGTACACCGCGTTCCTGGCACTGGACTGCGCGATCGTGGAGATCAACCCGCTGGTGGTGACCAAGGCGGGTGACGTGGTGGCGCTGGATGCCAAGGTCAGCTTCGACGACAACGCCCTGTATCGGCATCCGGAACTGGAGAAGCTGCGCGACGAGGCCGAGGAAGACCCCAAGGAACTCGAAGCAGCTAAATACAGCCTGAACTACGTCGCGCTGGATGGCGTGATCGGCTGCATGGTGAACGGCGCCGGCCTGGCGATGGCGACGATGGACATCATCAAGCTGTATGGCAGCTCGCCGGCGAACTTCCTGGACGTGGGCGGCGGGGCGACGCGAGAGAAGGTGACGGCGGCGTTCAAGATCATCCTGTCCGACCCGAACGTGGAAGGCATCCTGGTCAACATCTTCGGCGGCATCATGCGCTGCGACGTGATCGCGGAGGGCGTGGTGGCGGCGGCGCGGGAGGTGTCCCTCAATGTGCCGCTGGTGGTGCGGCTGGAGGGGACGAACGTGGCGCTGGGCAAGGACATCCTGGCCAAGTCCGGGCTGCCGATCATCTCCGCGGATAATTTGGCCGACGCGGCTGAGAAGATCGTGCGCGCCGTGAAAGAGGCGGCATAGTCATGGCAATCCTGGTCGATAAAAACACCACCGTCATCACGCAGGGGTTCACCGGCGCGCAAGGGACGTTCCACTCCGAGCAGGCGATCGCTTACGGCACGAAGGTGCTGGGCGGCGTGACGCCGGGCAAGGGCGGGACGATGCATCTGGACCTGCCGGTGTTCGACACGGTGGCGGAGGCGCGGCATGCGACGGGGGCGACGGCGACCGCGATCTACGTGCCGCCGCCATTTGCCGCGGACGCAATCCTGGAGGCGATCGATGCGGGGATCCCGCTGATCGTGACGATCACGGAGGGCATCCCGGTGCTGGACATGGTGCGGGTGAAACGGGCGCTGTCCGGCACGAAGAGCATCCTGGTGGGGCCGAACTGCCCCGGCGTGATCACGCCGGATGCGTGCAAGATCGGCATCATGCCGGGGCACATCCACCGGCGCGGCAAGGTGGGGATCGTCAGCCGGTCCGGCACGCTGACCTATGAGGCGGTGGCGCAGACGACGGCGGCCGGCCTGGGCCAATCCACCTGCGTGGGCATTGGCGGCGACCCGGTGAAGGGGCTGGACTTCATCGAGGTGCTGGAGATGTTCCTGGCGGACCCCGAGACGGAGAGCATCATCATGATCGGCGAGATCGGTGGCGCCAGCGAGATCGACGCGGCGGAGTTTCTGGCACGCGTGAAGTCGCCAAAGCCGGTTGTGGGGTTCATTGCGGGCAGCACGGCGCCGCCGGGGCGGCGGATGGGGCATGCCGGCGCGGTGATCAGTGGCGGCCGGGACACGGCGGCGGCGAAATTCGAGGCGATGCGGATTGCGGGGATTCATGTGGCGGAGAGCCCGTCCGCGCTGGGCAGCACCATGGTGAAGGCGCTGAAGGGCTAGCCATGCCGTCAGCACAGTTCTGCCGATTGAGGCAACCGGCGGGCGTGAACCTATTTTAGCCACATGGGCTGGTAAGATTACGGCCAGCAGGTTTTTGGAGTGCGTGGCCGATGCCCGGCGTGGATATGTTTGCAACCGCCCTGAACGGGGGCAATGCCGCCTTTATCGCGGATCTCTATGCCAAATGGGTGGCGGCACCCGACTCGGTTGATCCCGGGTTCGCCGAAATTTTCGCGGCGCTGGACGATGAAGGGCGCGCGGTGCTGACGGATGCCAGCGGCGCGTCCTGGGCGCCGCGCGAGGCGGCGTTCGGCTCGGAGGAGGCGCCCATGGCCGCGCCGGACCGGCGGGCGTTCAACGAATCCGCGGTGCGGGCCGCGGTGGTGGACAGCATCCGCGCGCTGATGATGATCCGCGTCTATCGCGTGCGCGGCCATCTGGAAGCCAAGCTGGATCCGCTGGGCCTGCAAGTGCCCAAGACCCACCCGGAGCTGGACCCGCGCAGCTACGGCTTCACGGACAAGGATTGGGACCGCCCCATCTTCATCGACCGCGTGCTGGGCCGGGAGACGGCGACCTTGCGGGAGATCATGGCGATCCTGCGGGCCAGCTATTGCGGCCCGGTGGGCGTGGAATTCATGCACATCCAGGACCCCGAGCAGAAGGCCTGGATCCAAAAGCGGATCGAAGGCGCGCCCTGGCTGACCGCGTTCGACGAGGGGGCCAAGCGCACCATTCTGAGCCAATTGACGGACGCTGAGGGTTTCGAGGCGTTCTGCCAAAAGCGGTATGTGGGCACCAAGCGATTCGGCCTGGAAGGCGGCGAGGTGACGATCCCTGCCCTGCACGCGATGATCGAGAGTGTGGTGGCGGCGGGCACGCGGGAGATCGTGATCGGCATGCCGCATCGCGGCCGGCTGAACACGCTGGTGAATATCGTCAAGAAGCCGCTGAGCGCGCTGTTCAGCGAGTTCGCCGGCGCCAGCTTCAAGCCTGACGACGTGCAGGGATCGGGCGACGTGAAGTATCACCTGGGCACCTCCACGGATGTGGAGATTGGCGGCCACATGGTGCATCTGTCCTTGCAGCCCAATCCGTCGCATCTGGAGGCGGTGGATCCGGTGGTGGTGGGCAAGGTGCGGGCGCGGCAGGACATGGCGGGGGATGTGACCACACGGCGCAGCGTGATGGGCATCCTGCTGCATGGCGACGCGGCGTTTGCCGGCCAGGGCCTGGTGTATGAGACGCTGGCGATGAGCCAGCTGATCGGCTACCGCACGGGCGGGACGATCCATGTGGTGGTGAACAACCAGATCGGCTTCACCACGGTGCCGGCGCATGCGTATTCCGGGCTGTATTGCACGGACATTGCCAAATCCATCCAGGTGCCGATCCTGCATGTGAACGGCGACGAGCCGGAGGCGGTGGTGTTCGCGTCCCGCATGGCGGCCGAATTCCGCCAGCAATTCGCGACGGATTTCGTGCTGGATATCGTGTGCTATCGCCGGCACGGGCATAACGAGAATGACGAGCCGGCCTTCACGCAGCCGATCATGTATCGCGCGATCAAGGAGCGGCCGACGACGCGCGAACTCTATGCGCGCCGGCTGGCCACGGAGGGCGTGGCCACGGCGGCGGACGCGCAGGCGCTGTGGGACACGCTGTTCGCGAAATACGACCGCGCGCATGAGGCGGCGCAATCCTATCGCGTGAACAAGGCGGACTGGCTGGAGGGCAAGTGGCGCGGCCTGAAGACCGACGACGCGCAGGACGAGACGGAGCAGGCCACCGCGGCCGATGCGGCGTCCTTGAAGGAAGTGGGCCTGGCGCTGGCGACGGTGCCGGAAAACTTCGACCTAAACCCGAAGATTGCCCGCCAGCTTGATGCCAAGCGCGCCATGGTGGAGAGCGGCGAGGGCGTGGATTGGGCGACGGCGGAGGCGCTAGCGTTTGGATCGTTGCTGCTGGAAGGCCACCACGTGCGGTTGTCCGGCGAGGACACGCAGCGCGGCACGTTCAGCCAGCGCCATGCGGTGCTGATCGACCAGACCAACCAGAACGAATACGTGCCGATGAACAACATCGACCCGTCGCAGGCCAAGATCGAGATCTACAACTCGCTGCTGTCGGAGGCCGGCGTGCTCGGCTTCGAATACGGCTACACGCTGGCCGATCCCAAGACGCTGGTGCTGTGGGAGGGCCAGTTCGGCGACTTCGCCAATGGCGCGCAGGTCATCATCGACCAGTTCCTGGCCAGCGGCGAGACCAAGTGGCTGCGGATGTCCGGGCTGGTGCTGCTGCTGCCGCATGGCTACGAGGGCCAGGGGCCGGAACATTCCTCGGCCCGGCTGGAACGCTACCTGCAGCTTTGCGCCGAGCGCAACATGGTGGTGGCCAACGTCACCACCCCGGCCAACTACTTCCACGTCCTGCGCCGCCAGCTGAAGCGCAACTACCGCAAGCCGCTGGTGCTGATGA
>CAZZYR010000283.1:0-3987 GCA_964658235.1 uncultured Acetobacteraceae bacterium
GATCCTAAGGAAGGACTTCTTTTTTGAAAAAAAGAAGCAAAAAACTTTTATGCATTAGAGCCGACACGCCGGCCACCACGCGCGCCCAAACAGAGAAAAGTTTTTTGGTTCTTTTTTTCAAAAAAGAACTCTTCCCTTACTGCACCACCTCCGGCCCCTTCACCACCATCGCCAAATCATCCGGCCGAATATACTTCGCAAACGCCGCCCTCACCTGCTCGGACGTCGCATCATAATAATGCTGTGCCGCAATCTGCTGATTATCCAACGGCAGATCCAGATCGATCAACCGGAGATACAGCCCCGCCACCGCATCCACGCTGGCCCGCTGCATCGGTAGCGCGCGCAGCATCTGCGCCTTCGCGCGCGTCAGCTCCACGTCGGACACCGCGTGCGCCTGAACGTCCTTGATGTCCTGGATCAGCAGCGCGCGAGCTTTGCCCACCTTGTCCGGATCCGCGCCGAAGCTGGCGGTGTAGCCGCTGCGCGTTCGCGTCCAGTCAAGTGTGGAGCTGACGGAATACACGTAGCCATTGCGCACGCGAAGATCGCGGAACAGGCGGGAGGAAAACCCGCTGCCAAGAATGGTGTTGGCGATCGCCACGTCATACCGGTCCGCATTCTGCACCGGCAGCTGAATGGTCTCCGTCAGCGCCACGGTATCCTGCAGGCTGGAACTGTCCGGCACATGCGCGGTAGTGGCGGTGTTGGACGGAACGGGCGGCAGGTCGATGGCCGGAGTGGCGCCGGTGGCCTTCCAGTCGCCGAAATTTGCCTGCACCACGCGGCGGGCCTGCTCCGGCGTCACGTCGCCAGCCACCACGATGGTGGTCAGGTCCGGACGGTACGCTTTGGCATAATAGGCGCGCACGTCTTCAACCTTCAGCGCCATGAGTGACTCGGGCGTGGGTTGGCGCAAACCTGGGTCGTTCGCCGGCAGGATGGCGGATTGCGCGGCGCGCTTGAACAGGTAGTCGGGCGAGTGCAGCAGGCCGGCCAGGCCTTCCGCGGCCTGGCGCTGCACGATGGTGAAATCGCCCGGCGGGAAGGCCGGGTGCAATTCCCCTTCCGCAAGCAGGGCCATGCCGTGTTCAAATTCCGGCGTCAGCACTTTCAACGAAAAGCGGGAGCCGGCGCTGGCCTGTGCAGCGATATCGTCAAGCGCCTTCTGGTAGCCAAGGCGATCATGGCTTTGCGTGCCGTAGTCGAACAGTTTGGCGGTCAACTCCGCCACGCCGTCCTTGCCGTTCGGCTCCTGGGTTTCCGTCACCTGGCGCACCTGGCCGAAGACGGAGATGGTGCGGCCGACATGTTCCGGCTGTACGATCAGGCGCAGGCCGTTCGGCAGGACGCTAACATCCGGCAACCCGCCTAGATTCGGCACCTCCACCTTCGCCAGCGCGTCGGACGCCCAGCTTGGCAAGGCCACCGGCTTGCCCGGCGCGCCGCCGAAGGATTCCGCGCCGCCAAAGCCCTTGCCCAAAACCGGCTTGCCTGAATCCTGAGGAGTCAGGATGGCCGTCACCGCGTGACCGGGGTCCAGGCGTGCGCGCGCCAGCGCGTTGACCTGCTCCAGTGTCACGGCCTGGTATTTGGCTGCCACGTCGTCCGGAGAGTTCGCGTTGCGGAAGGCCAGCGCGTTGGACCAGCTTTCCGCCAGGCCGGAGATGCTGTCGTTCTTGAAGGCCAGCTGGGTCAATTCCTGGCGCCGTGCGGCTTCCACCAGTTCGGCCGGCACACCGTCCTTGGCGATCTTGGCGAGGATGCCGCGCATTTCGGCCAGCACCGGCGCGCCGTCCGCGCCTTTCGGGAACGCCGCCGCGGCCAGCGCGAAGCCCACATCGGCCTTCGGCTGAAACGCGTATTGCGACAGCAGCGCGTGGCCGGAGGTGACCATGGTGTAGAGCGCGCCGCGTTCGCTGCCCAGCACGTCGCCCAGGATGTCCGCCACCGCGAAATCGGGGTCCTTCAGGCCCGGCATGCGGTAGGCGAGTGTCACCAGCCCCACGGGAAAGTCCGTCGGCAGCGTCAGGGTTTTTGGCACCACCGGGCTCTCGGTGAAGGCCGCGTGGGCGGGGATGTCGCGCTTTGGAATTTTGCCGAAGGCTGCACGCGCCTGGGCGATGGCCGCGGCTGGATCAACATCTCCTGCGATCACCAGGATGGCGTTGTTGGGAGCATACCAGCGTTCATAGAAGGCGCGCAGGAGCTTGGCGTCGGTCTTGTCGAAGGACGGGCGGGTGCCCAGCGCATCGTTCTCATAGGGCGTGCCGGCGAACATGATCGCCTGGAGCTGGGAGAGATATGTGTAGATTGGGCTTGAGAGATCGCGGCTGACCTCCTGCTCGATGGCGCCGCGTTCCTTGTCCCAATCCGCCTGGTCCAGGTTCAGGCCGCCCATGCGCAGCGCTTCAAGATGCAGGGCGACAGGAAGATTGATGGCGGGAACAGTGTAGAAATACTGGGTGACGGTTTCCGTGGTGTCCGCGTTGTAGTTGCCGCCCAGCAGCGAGCCAAGTTCGGAGAGCTGGTCGCGGTCCAGGCCGGCGGAGCCGCGGAACATCATGTGTTCCAGTGCGTGGGCAGTGCCGGGGAAGCCCGCCGGCGCGTCGTTGGAGCCAACGAGGTAGTTCAGTTCCGTGGTCACCACGGGCGCCAGATGGTCCGGCACCACAACCACGCGCAGGCCGTTTTCTAGCGTCGCCCGCATCACGTTGTTCGGGACGCTACCCGTGGGGCCCGGCGGCGCGGCGAGCGCGGTGCCGCTAACAAGGAGGAAGCCCAAGGCAGCAAGAGCGCGTTTGTTCACCTGATGGTCCCGGATGGTGGCGGCGCACCCTAGGCGCGGGGTGGGGGGACTGCCAAGACAGGGAGGGAGGACCGGCCGGATGGATGAGCTGCTGACCTGCGCGCAAATGGCCGAGGCCGACAGGCTGACGGTGGCGGGCGGCGTTTCCGCCCAGGTGCTGATGGAGAACGCCGGCCAGGCGGTGGCGGCGGAGATCAGGCGGCGTTACGCCCCCTGCCCCGCCGTGGTGCTGTGCGGCCCGGGAAACAATGGCGGCGACGGCTTCGTGGTGGCGCGGCATCTGGCCCGCGCCGGCTGGCCCGTGCGCCTGGGCAAATTGGGCGATGTGGAGCGGATGACGGGGGAAGCCCGTCACCATGCGGCGCTGTGGCAAGGCAGCGTGGAGAAACTGGCGCCGGCGCTTGTGGCTGGCGCGGGGCTGGTGGTGGATGCGGTGTTCGGCGCCGGGCTGTCGCGGCGCGTGGACGGCGTGGCGCGGGACACGCTGCTGGCGGTGCGCGATGCGGCGATGGTGGCGGTGGACGTGCCCAGCGGCCTGGCCGGGGACACCGGCGAGGATCTGGGCGCGGCGCCGGCGGCGCTGACGGTGACGTTCTTCCGCAAGAAGCCTGGCCATGTGCTGCTGCCCGGCCGCGCGCTGTGCGGCGAGGTGGTGGTGGCCAGCATCGGCACGCCGCCCAGCGTGCTGGCCGGGCTGGGCGTGAACGTGGTGGAGAACACGCCGGCGGCATGGCGACACAAACTGCCAACCCCGGCGCAGGCGGGCAACAAGTTCAGCCGCGGCCATGCGCTGGTCCTGGGCGGCGCGGTGATGACGGGGGCGGCGCGCATGGCGGCGCACGCGGCTGCTCGCGCCGGCGCCGGCTTGACCACAGTGGCGGTGCCGGCTTCCGCCTGGGCTGTGTATGCTGGGGCATTGACCAGCATCATGGTCCGTCCGCTGGCCGAAGACGCCGACCTGGTCACGCTGATCGCGGACACGCGCATCACGGCGATGCTGGTGGGCCCCGGCGCCGGGATCTCGCCGCAAACGCGCGCGCACGCCTTGGCGCTGCTGCGCACCGGCCGCGCCGTGGTGTTGGATGCGGATGCGCTGAGCGTGTTCACAGGCGATGCCCAGCCATTGTTCGCGGCGATCCACGGGCCGTGCGTGATGACTCCGCACGAGGGAGAATTTG
>CAZZYR010000284.1:0-1941 GCA_964658235.1 uncultured Acetobacteraceae bacterium
CAGCCGCGATGGGCGCATTCCAGGGCCTGGCGCATCAGCGTGGTGTTGCCGACGCATTCGAAGCTGTGGTCCGCGCCGCCTTTGGTGAGTTCGACGATGTGGGCGACGACGTCCCCGCCGATCTCCTTGGGGTTGACGAAGTGGGTCATGCCGAATTTCTCGGCGAGTTCGCGGCGGCCGGGGTTGATGTCCACGCCGATGATCATGTCAGCACCCGCGATGCGGGCGCCCTGGACGCAGTTCAGGCCGATGCCGCCGAGGCCGAAGATGACCACGTTGTCCCCGGGGGCGACTTTGGCGGTGAAGATGACGGCGCCGACGCCGGTGGTGACGCCGCAGCCGATGTAGCAGATCTTTTCGAAGGGCGCGTCCTCCCGCACCTTGGCGAGCGCGATTTCAGGCAGGACCGTGTAATTCGCGAAGGTGCTGCAGCCCATGTAGTGGTAGATGGGCTTGCCCTGGAAGCTGAAGCGGGTGGTGCCGTCCGGCATGACGCCCTTGCCCTGCGTGGCGCGGATGGCGGTGCAGAGGTTTGTCTTGCGGCTGAGGCAGCTTTTGCAGTTGCGGCATTCCGGCGTGTAGAGCGGAATGACGTGGTCACCCTTTTTCAGGCCGCGGACGTCCGGCCCGACATCGACAACCACGCCGGCGCCCTCATGCCCGAGGATGCAGGGGAAGAGGCCTTCTGCGTCAGCACCCGAGAGGGTGTATTTGTCCGTGTGGCAGACGCCGGTGGCCTTGATTTCCACCAGGACCTCGCCGGCCTTGGGGCCTTCGAGCTGGACTGTTTCGATGGTCAGGGGTTTGCCGGCCTCAAAGGCCACGGCGGCTCTTACATCCATTGGTGTTCTCCCATGCGGCGCGTGCGCTGGGCGCACCCTATGCCACCGGAAAGGTTTGCAAACCCCTGATGGGGGGCGCGGATGGGTGGACCTTCGTCGCATGGTGGGCGCGGCATGGCCAGGTGATCACGTCCGGCTGAGCGTGGGCGGTTGCGGGGAACCTGAGCGATCATGGCTGCCTTGACTTGGAAACATGTAATGGGAGGTTTGGGATGCATCCGCTTTTTCTGCTGGTTTTTGCGACGTTCGTGCTGGTGATCGGGTTTCTGGTCTGGAACAAGCTGTCCGTGGACCGTCATAGTTTCTCGCACGATACAGCCGGGCTTGGCGGGTCCGGCGACCCGCTGTCCGGCAAGACCGAGGGGATTCGCAAGCCGGACGAGCTGCGGGCATCGCTGGATGCGGCGACCAACGAAAACCCGCGCTGAGGGGTCAGTGCGGGCCGGCGCGCGGGCCGGGGCGGTCCGGCGGCACGCGGTTGAGGGGCGTGGGGAGGAAGGAGACATTTGTCAGCTCGGGCGCCGCGGGGGCGCTGGGTGATGGGGCTGGCGTTGCTGCGGGGGTCTGCTGGGGTTTGTCCGCCCAGCTCGGTGCTTCCGGGATTGCGGCGAGCATGGCCTCGATCTGGGGCGGCTGAAGGGTGGGGGTGTCCATGAGGGCGAGGGCGGCTTCGGCGTGTTCGGCGGCGAGCATTTCGCCGATCTGGTAGCGGAGATCCTCGATGGGGCCGGCAAGGTCCGCGGGAAGCGCATGGCGTTCCCGCAGCAGGATGAGGTGGGCTTCCGTGGGCGCGCTGTAGGGCGTGCGGGTGAAGGTGATGTAGGCCGCGCGGCGGGCGGCGCGGCGCTGGGCGATGGTGGCGTCACGCGGGGCTTTGGCGGCGCCGATGGCAGCGGCGATGTTGGCCAGGTGGCGGTAGAGGACTTCCGCGAGCAGCGCGTCGAGATCCGAGAAGTGGGTTTTCAGCGCGCTGGGCGACATGCGCATGGCATGGGCGAAGCCGGTGAGTGTCATGCCGGCGCGGCCGTGCCTGGCCATGAGCGGGATGGCGGTGGCGATGATCTGGTCTTCGCGTTCCAGTTCCTTGCCGGTTCGCCGG
>CAZZYR010000284.1:1970-3967 GCA_964658235.1 uncultured Acetobacteraceae bacterium
TTGTGGGGGGTGGGAGGCTAAGGAAGGCAAGGAAGGAAGATTTACCACCAAGAGCACCAAGGACACCAAGGGCACGAAGAAGCAAGGGAAGGCTGGAGGCAGGGTTTGGATTTTGGGTGAGGTTGGCGGGATTTGGGCCTAGAGGCGGGATTTGATGGGTCGGATGGGTTTCCTGCCGCTTTTGCTCGGGCGCGGCTGGATTGATTGACTTAGATGTTTTTCAATAACAATATGCAACTTATCGGTTTAGGAATGGTTCTGGGCCACAATTTTTGGATGTTGCATGTCGAAGGTTGTTTTTGCCGGTCTGGCGCTGTTGTGTGGCGCGTTGCCGGGGTGTGCGAGCATTGTGGACGGGACGACGCAGAATATTGCGGTGACGACGTCTCCGGTGGATGGGGCCAAGTGCGTGCTGACGAGTTCGGAGGGCACGTATTATGTGACCACGCCGGGCAATGCGATGGTGCACAAGACGAAGAACGATCTGGCGGTGCAGTGCGACCATGATGGGTATGCGCATGCGGCGCAGACACTGCCGTCGCATTTCAATGGGGCGACGGCCGGAAATCTATTCGCGGGCGGAATCATCGGTATCGGGATCGATGCGGCGACGGGGGCGAATTACAATTATCCGGACAGCGTGAATGTTCGGATGGTGCCTGCGCTGGGCATGGCGCCGGCTATGGCGGTTGTGCCGGCGGCGGTGGCTGCGGGGAAGCCGACGACCTGAGGGGAGCGAGGTGGCGTGGGATCAGGGGTGCTGGTTCCACGAGTAACCGAATGTGCGCATGTCCACGTAGACAATACGCCACACGAAGCTGAGGATGTGCTGGTCTGAGCTGATGAAGTTGAGAGCTTCCAACTTATGGAATGCGGCATTGAAGTCGGGTTCAGGCAAGGCAAGGGAAGGGAAGGAAGATTCACCACCAAGCGCACCAAGGACACCAAGGGCACCAAGCAGAGGGCAGCGAGGGGTCGGGTGGGGTTGGTGGTTTAAGGTGAGGTGCGAATACGGTGACAATGCGAACCCTCCGCCGGTGGCGCAGGTCAGACTGGAATGTGATTGGGGCAGCGCGCTGACGGGTTTGCTAAATCTCTCGCGCTACTTCGGTCTTGCCATACTTTTTCACGATAATCGCTCAACAAGGAACGCCAAATTACAAGACGGAGGTCAAAAATGTGGAGCGTGAAAGATGCGGCAAATCAATCAAATCGATCAAAGACAAAAAGATGTAAAGCTTTTGTGATTATGGGTGTTTTCTATGCCTTGGGTTGCGGCCCAAGTATCGCGCAAATAATTGTTGACGGAAGTAGTTCAGGCGGCTGCGCTGGCGTTGGTGGCGTCGGCAATGCGCAGCCGGTCACTGGAGTGGGCTTGCATCTAGTCCTCATGGCGCGCCCCGCCACGATAGATATTGCGGACATACATGCGGAGAACGGATCGGTTATTTCAGGCACTATTTCCACTATGGTGTGTACGCCGCCGGTGATCGGTTATTCAGATCTTGATAAACACAAGCGTGGAAAGAAAATTCAACTGAAATCGCCCTTTATAAAAAACGGTGCAATCGACACAGTTTCGTTTGGGGTGATCCAACTTCGTACTGACCAGTGCGGAACTGTGACGGAGGAGGTATCAGAGAGATATAAGAGAGCCATCCAATATTTTTGCCAAATACGTGAATAAAAAAGCGCCGTTCACTTAAGGCTTTCGTTTTTGGCTCAGCGCACAAGCCGGTGGGACGGTCGAGGAGCGCGGGGTGGCCCCTGATTTGCTCCATTTCGCCGCAATGACGGGTGGGACCGGAAGCAGCGCTTAATTGAGAAAGTTTTTGGTTTTTTTTTCAGAAAAGAACTGCTTGCCTTGCTTTGCTTTTAGAGGGCGTCGCAACGTTTTGGAGGAGGTTTGGATGCGGTTTGTTCTGGCTATGGCGGTTGGGTGTTTGGTGGCGGGTGGCGCGGGGGCGGCGCCGAAGCATAGGCATCATGTGACGCAT
>CAZZYR010000285.1:0-368 GCA_964658235.1 uncultured Acetobacteraceae bacterium
CGTTGGACAACGGGTGAGACCCGGGGGCGGTGGCGGCTGTCCGGTCCGGTGGCAGAAGCCACCAGGACGTCAGCGACACAACCAGGCCGGCAGCGCCGAGCACAAGCCAGGTGCGCGCGAGCCCAGCCTGCAACAGTAGCGGCAGCAGGGTGCCCGATGCGGCAATGCCGATGCCGATGCCGGTGAAGATCACGCCGCCAGCCAAGCCGCGGTGGCGCCGTGGCACCAGTGGCATCACGGCGGGCGCGGCCAGCACCATCAGGCCGGCGCCAGCCAGGCCGGACACCAGCCGCCACAGCAGGAACCAGGCAAAGCCGCCTTGCTCCGCGCAGGCAAACAGGCTGGCGGTGGCGGCCGCCAGACAGCAA
>CAZZYR010000285.1:378-3953 GCA_964658235.1 uncultured Acetobacteraceae bacterium
GGCGCGCGCGCCGGCCGCGCCGGCGAGATAGCCGGCGATGTTCGCCGCACCGAGATAGACCGCCTGGCTGGGTGTGAACCAATGCGCGGCGATCAACGCGGGGATCAGCGGCGTGTAAGCGAATCGGGCGAGGCCGAGGCCGAGCAGGCTGGTGCACAGCGCGGCAAGAACGGCCAATCGAGGAACACCATGGCCAGCCAGGGCCGGATCTTCACGGGCGGCCAGAAGCGCCATCGGTCGTCAGCTTATTTTGTGAAACGGAGTTATCTGCGGCAACAGATAGCAGAAGTTTTTGGTTCTTTTTTTCACAAAAGAACTGCTTGCCTAAAACTGCACATGCGCCCGCACGCCAAACACATGCACCGGTCCGCGATCCACGTTGTAAGCCGGGTGGTTTACCAACTGATAATCGGCGGTGAGATTGACGCCGCTGCGCACGGCAAAATCGTAGAACGTCTCCAGCACCTGCTCCGGCCCCGCATTGAGCAGTTTGCCGTCGCCGATCAGCACGCCCAGGCCGCCTTGCGCAAGATAATCCTTGCGCGCCTTGCTGATGTTGGCGACTTCAAAGGCCAGCCCGACCGTGTCGTCGCCCCTGCCCCAGGCCTTGCCCGCCAGTGACAATCCGGTGGAGATGGAGCGGTCGATATCGGTGAAATCGTAGGTCTCCTCCCGCCCGTCCGACAGGCTGGCCCGCAGGAACGCGCCGAGCGTTTCGGTAACCGGCTGTTCGAGATTAAGCTCAATGCCGGTCTTGCTGCGCAGGCGGCGGATGGCCACCACATCCTGCGTCGTGGCGGCCGGATTTTCGGCGAACAGACTCGCCAGCTGGGTAAACGTGGCCAGGCGGGCGCGGGTCAGGAAGCCGAGGAACTTGAGTTTGCCCGGTTGGCCGAACAGCGTGTAGCGCGCCTCCGTTTCGGCCACGATCTGCAACTGCCGGCCGAGCGGAAAGCCGAGCGCCGGTGAGTTCGGCGCCACCGAGCCGTCGAACAGCCCGGCGCGCAACGCCCACCAGGCCTCATACCATTCCAGCGAGGCGCCGTAGGTGTAGCCCCAGGCATCGGCCGCGTAGTCGAACGCGCCGCCATCCACGTTGGCCCAGTTGAGGAAGTCGTTGCGCGGATCATGGGCGTAACGGTTGGTATCGAAGACGTCGCCAACGCTGAACTTCCCCAGCGTGAACACCAGCCTGTCCGCGGTCTGGCTGCCGCCGAGCTGGTTGAGGTCCGGGGCGATGGCCTGCGTGGCACCGCCCAGGTTGATCGTCTGGCGCAGGAAGAGGCGGGGGATGCGGGGATAGGGCGACGCGGCGCCCACCTTGTAGGCCTCGGCACTTGGAAACGCCGCGATGCCGAGCGTGTCGTTGAAACCGAAACCTTGGTCCACTTCCGGGTTGAGCCAGATTTCCGCGCCGGCCCAGGGCCGCACGCCGCCATACAGGGTCAGGTCGAACGTCTCGTCACCACGGCGTCCGGTCTCGAGGCTGTTGGCGCCGCTATAGGCGGCGTGGAAGCCGGGATGGAACTGGTCCGTGAAGGTAATCTGGCCGTGAAAGGCGTAATCCTCCGTCACCGGCGGAGAGTTCGGCGCGGTTGAGGCGGCCGATATGTCCGATTGCGGCTGGGACCCGGTCTGGGCCGGCGGCTGCGGGCCGCCCTCCGGCGTCGCCTGGGCAGCGGCCATGCCGGGGAGCATCAAAACGCCGAGGGTAAGGGCGGCAGCGAGCGGCGTGGTCCGGCGCATGAAAGGGCTCTCGGCTTCTGGACGGCGTGCCCGGCGCGTCTAGCCGAAGATCATGTCCGCTGCCACCGCACGGGCCTGACTATTTCGCCAGTGCCGGCGCGCCGCTTCAGGCGCCGCGTGCCGATGCCCGGCTTGGCGCTTGCCTGTCCAGCGTCATGGCGGCTCCCAACAGGGCCACATGCGAAAACGCCTGCGGGAAATTGCCCAGCAGGCGATTGTGCTCCGGGTCGTATTCCTCGGCCAAGAGGCCGACATCGTTGCACAGCGCCAGAAGTCGCTCGAACAAAGCATGCGCTTCGTCCACCCGGCCCAAATTGGCGTAGGCCTCCACGAGCCAGAACGTGCAGGCCAGGAAGGCGCCTTCGCCTGGAGGCAAGCCGTCCACATTGCTTTGCGTGCGATAGCGCAGCACAAATCCGTTTTGCAGCAGATCCTCCTCTATGGCGGCGACCGTTCCCGCAAAGCGCGGGTCATCGGCCGGCAGGAAGCCGGTGGACGGAATCAGCAGCAGGCTCGCATCCAGCTCCGTGCCGCCAAACGTTTGGGTAAACGTGTTACGGACCGGATCATAACCGTCTTGCAGAACGCGGTCTCGGATCGTGTCGCGCAGGGTGCGCCAGTCATCAACCGGGCCGCTCAGGTGATAATGCGAGGCGTCCCGGATCATCCGGTCCATCGCCACCCACGCCATGATCTTGCTGAATGTGAAATGCTGGGCGCCGCCGCGGATTTCCCACATGCCGGCATCCGGCTGGTCCCAGATGGTTGCCAGATGCTCGACGATATTTCGCTGCAGTGCCCAGCCATGCGGTGCAGGATGCAAGGCGTGCCGCCGCGCCAGATGCAGGCATTCCAGCACTTCGCCATACACATCTAGCTGCACTTGGCCGCTCGCGCCATTACCAGTGCGGACCGGCGTGCTGCCTTCGTAACCGGCCAGCCAAGGCAGCTCGCGCTCGTCCAGGCTGCGTTCGCCGTGCAGGCCATACATGATCTGAATCTGATCCGCGCTGCCTGCGATGCTCCGCTGCAGCCAATCCCGCCAGGCCGCCGCCTCCTCCGTGTAGCCGGCGCCCATGAGCGCGAACAGCACCAGACTCGCGTCGCGTAGCCAGCAGAAGCGGTAATCCCAGTTGCGGCCGCCGCCGATCGACTCGGGAAGCGACGTTGTAGGCGCGGCGACGATCCCGCCGGTGGGACCGTAGGACAGCGCCTTCAAAGTCACCAGGGAGCGGTGGACCGCGTCCCGATATTTGCCGTGATACTGGCAGCGGCCGATAAACTCGTCCCAAAACGCCTGCGTCGCTGCCAGCGCGGCCAGGGGATCGATGGCAGGTGGCGGCTTCTGGTGGGACTCGCCGTGCGCCAGCACGAAGGCGACCGTCTGGCCGGCGCGCACCGTAAAATTGCCCATTGTGCGCATGTCCTTGCCGCGCAGATGAACCGTGGTGCGCAGCACCACCATGTTGGGTCCTGCAATCGCGCAAAGTCCGGATCTGTCCTCCAATTGCGTCACCCAGGGCATGGAGATGCCGTAATCGAACCGCAGCGCCATCTCGGTATGCATGGCCACGTGCCCGGCGCGGCCCTCCACCAGGCGGACGAGGGTGGCATGGCACGCACCGGGCACCATGAAGTCTATCACCGCCACGCTGCCCTGCCCGGTCTCGAACACCGTCTCCAGGATCAGGCTGTCGCCGCGATAGGCCCGCGTGACGCGCGCCTGCTCGCCGGATGGCGCGATCAGCCAGCGCCCGTTCTCCGCCGTGCCCAGCAGCGCAGCGAAACACGCCTGGCTGTCGAATCGGGGTAGGCACAGCCAGTCGATC
>CAZZYR010000286.1:0-3950 GCA_964658235.1 uncultured Acetobacteraceae bacterium
CGTGCCCTTCGTGGCTTTCCTCTTCTTCGTGCCTTCGTGGTGAATCTTGCCTTGCCTTACGTCCCAGAAGCAGCCCGCACAAGAACGGAAACCGCGTGACCTATGCAGCAACTACTTGAACACATCCGCCGGCGTATCCCGCTTTAAGCTCCACCCGAGCTCCTCGCCCAACGCCTCCGAATCCCCAGGCAAACCCTCCAAAGTCCGCTTCAACAGAAACGAACCATCCGCCCGCGCCACCAGCCCCGTCAGCCTTAACCGGCCGTTCGGCAAAATCCGCGCATGCCCGCCAATCGGCGTGTGACAGCTCCCGTCCAGCACCGCCAGCATCGCCCGCTCCGCAGTCGCCACCGCCCGCGCGCGCGGATCCTCGATGGCCTTCAGCATCTCCAGCAGCTCGATGTCATCCTCATGCACCGTCACACCCACAATGCCCTGCGCCGCGGACGGCACCATCACGTCCGGATCGATGATCACGGACGCCTCGTGCTCCATGCCCAAACGTTTCAAACCCGCCAGCGCCAGCAGGCTCGCCTGGCAATCCCCCGCCCGCACCTTCGCCAGACGGGACTGCACATTGCCGCGGATCGTCGTCATCTTCAGATCCGGCCGCGCATGCAGCAACTGCGCCTGCCGCCGGACGGAGGATGTCCCCACCAGCGCCCCATGCGGCAGCGCCGCATACGGATCGTCATTGGCTTCCACCGGATGCCCGAAAATCAGCGTGTCGCGCGCATCTTCGCGCGACAGCGTGCACGCCAGCACAATCCCATCCGGCAGCCTGGTTTCCAGGTCCTTCAGGCTGTGCACGGCAAAATCGATCCGCCCATCGATCTGCGCCTCGTCGATCTCCTTCGCGAACAGCCCCTTGCCGCCGATATCGGCCAGCTTGCGGTCCAGCACCGCGTCCCCCGTCGTCTGGATCGCGTGCTCCTCGAACACATCCATCCCCCGCAGCACCGGACACACGCCGCGCAGGATATCCAGGAAATGCCGTGTCTGCACCAGCGCCAATGGCGACCGCCGCGTCCCCACCCGCAGCGGCAGCGTGCGCGAATGCCGCTTCGTCCGGCGCTTCGGCACCGGCGCGGCATAGACTTCGTCATCAACAATCAAAGCGGTATCAAGCAGCACGGCGGAGGCTCCCGGTTTTCTTGTTTATTGGTCTTACGGCGTCGCAAACCCCACCAGATGGGCCAGGTCCTTGAAGAAGATCTTCACCTGCGCCGCCGGCTTCTTCCGCGTGATCTTCTTGTTCATGTAGGAATCCCACGTCATCTTCTGGATGTCCGGATCCTTGCACAGCGCCACGAAACTCTCGCGCCGCTTATCGGTGCTATACCAGAACCATTGCATCACGCCCAGCACCAGGAACACCGTCCCGTGCTCCTTCATGAACCGCTTGCGTGGCTCGCGCAGCACGCGCGCATCGCCCGTCGCCAGGCACTTCTCCACCGCGTCCGCCGCCAGTTGCCCGCCCACCATCGCGTAATAGATGCCCTCGCCGGAGGCCGGCGCCACCACACCCGCCGCATCGCCCGCCAGCACCACGTCCCGCCCGTTATCCCAGCGCTTGGCCGGCTTCATCGGAATGGGCGCGCCCTCCCGCCGGATCGTCTTCGCCTCGCTCAGCCCGGACGCCGCTCGCAAAGCGGTCACGGAGCCCCGGATGGAAAACCCCTTCTTCGCGGAGCCGGACCCCACGCTCACCGTGTCCCCATGCGGAAACACCCAGCCATAGAAATCCGGCGAAAGCTTACCCTGGTAGAAGATGTCGCAGCGCCCCGGCTCGAAGATCCGCCCCAGCGCATCCTTCGCATCCGTCGGCGCCTGCAGGATCTCGTGATACGCGAACACATACGGGATCTTCGCTGCCGCCTTCACGCATTGCTTGGCCACCGCGGATTTCGCGCCATCCGCGCCCACCACCAGCCGCGCCCGGACCCGGCCCGCCACCGCGGCGCCGTTCGCATCCTTGCTGTGATATTCCACCACCGCCACGCCATCCGCGTCATGGCTCACCCGGTCGAAAAATCCCGTGCGCCGCTCGGCACCAAACGATTCCGCCCTGGCCCGCAGCCACTCATCGAAATGCTCGCGGTCCACCATGCCCACGAACCCGCCATCGATCGGCATATCCACCTGCACATCCTTCGGCGACACCATCCGCGCCGACTTGATATGCGCCTTCAACTGCGAATCGGGGATGTCGAAATCCCGCACCAGCCGCGGCGGAATGGCCCCGCCGCACGGCTTGATCCGCCCGCCCCGGTCAAGCAGCAGCACGGCCCGCCCGCCGCGCGCCAGTTGCGCCGCCGCCGTGGCTCCCGCGGGTCCGCCGCCAACCACCACCGCGTCATACGTCATCGCCTCGGTCATGCCGGACTCCCGTTCATGCTGTGGATGTCAACAAACTCTGCCGGCGCCGCCGCACCCTGGAACACGCCGCCGGCAAGCCGGGCCGCCACCAGGAACAGCACCGCCTGCGCCGCAAACACCGCCGCGTAAGCCGGGGCAGGGGCCCCGAATGCCGCGCGCGCCACATCGCTCGCCCCAGTGGCG
The DNA here is from genome assembly GCA_964658235.1 of uncultured Acetobacteraceae bacterium. Classification (GTDB taxonomy): domain Bacteria; phylum Pseudomonadota; class Alphaproteobacteria; order Acetobacterales; family Acetobacteraceae; genus BOG-908. The sequence goes on from CAZZYR010000286.1 coordinate 2,563, forward strand.
AACAATCCGCCCAGCCCGAAGGCCACGGCCTGCGCCGCCCCCCAAAGCCCCATCCGCGTGCCGGTGCGCGCCCCGCGCCCCTGGCCCGCCAGCCCGATCATCGCCCCGATCGCGGACACCGCGAACGCGCCGTTCGCCGCCCCCAGCACGAACACGTTCGCCTGCAACGGCCACCCAGGTCCTGCCAAGCCCGATGCCGCCAGCCCCAGCAGCGCCAGCGCGGACCCGGCACAGCCGCCCACCGTCAGCGCCCGCATCATCCCCGCCCGCGCCCGCGCCAGGCTCCCGGCCACGGCCACCAACAGCATCCCCAGCATCACCCCGCCATGCTGCAGACCCGTCAGCCCCGCCGTCCGCGCCGGGTCCAGCCCGAACACCGCGCCGGCGAACGGCTCCAGGATCAGCTCCTGCGCGCTATAGGCCAGCATCGACACGAACACGAACACCGCGAACCGCCGCGCCGCCGGCTCCGCCCATACATCCCGCAGCGCCGCCCCAAACCCGCCTTGCGCCGGCGCCGCGTCCGCCACCACGCCGCCGGCCCGCTCCACACCCCAAACCGCCGCGGTGGCCAGCACGAACGCGCCACCCGCCACGCACGCCGCCACCCGCACTAGCAGCCCCAGCGAGAACGGATGCAGCACCTTGCTCGTCACCCCCGCCGTCACAGCAATCCCGAAAATCATCAGCACCCACAGGATCGTCGCCGCGGCTGGCCGACGCGCCGGCGCCACCTGCTTGGCCATCAGCACCAGCACGGACGTGCCCGCCGCGCCCACGCCCACGCCCACCAGCCCGAAGGCCAGCACCGCCAGCCCAATCCCCGCCAGAAGCTGAGTCGCCATCAGCGCCGTTGCCAGCGCCGCGGCCATCCCGCCCGCCGCCAGCACCGCCATCCCGCCCAAAATCCACGGCGTGCACCGCCCGCCCACATCGCTGCCGAATCCCAGCCGCGGCCGCAGCACCTGCACCCCGTAATGCAGCGCCACAAGTGCCCCAGGCAGGATCGCCGGCAACGCCAGCTCCACCACCATCACCCGGTTCAACGTCACCGTGGTCAGCACCACCACCGCCCCAAGTGCGGCCTGCACCAGCCCCAGCCGAACAATCGAGATCCAGCCGAGCACGTTCATGATAAAGTCCGCAGCGCGAACGCGCTTACCAGCATCCCCAGCACAAACAGGCTGGTCCCGGTGGCATTATACCAAGGCGCCTTCTCCCGCGGATCAGCCAGCAGCTTGCCCATCAGCACCGCCTGAGCCCCCACCAGCGCCGCCACCGCCGCGCCATACAGGGGAAACCCCCAGGCGATCAGCAGCACGATCACCACCAGCTGCGGCACCGCCATCACCGTGCAGGCCAGCCGCGCCGCCGCATCGGCCCCCAGC
>CAZZYR010000287.1:0-3947 GCA_964658235.1 uncultured Acetobacteraceae bacterium
GTCCAACGCGGGCACGGACCTGATCGCCAAGCTCTTCGCCGATCCCGAAACCGCCCCCGATGCCGCGGGCCTCGGCGAGGCGTTGCGGCCCGAACTGCTGAAATACTTCAAGCCGGCCTTCCTCGGCCGCGTCCAGGTCGTGCCCTATTTCCCGCTGAGCGACGACATCATCCGCCGTATCACCGTGCTCCAGCTCAACCGCCTCAAGCGCCGCGTGTGGGACAGTTACCGCGCGAACTTCGACTACGATCCGGCGCTGGTCGAAAGCATCGCCGCGCGCTGCACGGAAAATGCCTCCGGTGCACGCAACATCGAAACAATCTTGTCGCGCGGGCTATTGCCCGAGCTCTCGGCTCAGCTTCTGTCAAGGCTCGCCGAAGGCCAAGCGATCACCAGCGTCACCGTTGGGATCCAGCCGGACCAGGGGTTCAGCTACACGATCCAGTGACTCCACGCCTTCCACACCATCCAGAAGGAAAACCTCCATGCCTATCTACATGAAATTCGGCAGCATCAAGGGTGACGTCACCGAGAGCGGCCATAAGGACTGGATCGAGCTGAACTCGCTGCAATGGGGCGTCGGCCGTGGCGTGTCCTCACCCACCGGCTCCAGCGCGGATCGCGAAAGCTCGGCACCCAGCATCAGCGAGATCGTCGTCACCAAGAGCAACGATCTGGCCTCCGCCGGACTGCTCAGCGAGGCGTTGCAGGGCGATGGCAGCAACGGCAAGTCTGTCGAAATCGACATGGTCCGCACGGACAAGGGCAAGCTGACCACGTATCAGAAGATCGAGCTGACCGACGTCATCCTCAGCGGCTTCTCCACCAGCAGTGGCGGCGACCGGCCGACGGAGAGCATTTCGCTCAACTTCGTCAAGATCGCCGTCACGGACACGCAGATGAAGCCGGATGGCACCGCCGGCAGCCCCGCCACCACCACCTACGATCTCGCCCAGGCGAAAACCGTCTGAACACCAGGCAGGTCGCGTCCTGGCCTTCCGGATGTGGAATGGTCCCGCATCGGCTTCAAAACAAAGCCGGTGCGGGCACCACGGCCGGGACAGCCAAACCTGCCTGACGACTTTTGCACGAGTGTAGTTATCCATGGCCCATTCGATCCGGAATCAAACTACTCTCGCCTGTGCCTGTCTCTTCCTGGCACCGTTTGCCGGCGCGGCCCTTGCTCTGGCGCAGACACCGCCGCCCCGCTTCGGGCTTTCCAGCTCGTCGGTGCCGGTCGGCTCGCCGCTGCCCGGCATCGCACCGGCGCCGTCCCCTCGCGTCGCGCCCGCGCTGCCCGCCGCCCCGCCAGTCGCGCCAGCCGCCGCGGACGCCACACAAATCTTTTCCATCTCGGACGCCCAGATCACCGGCGCCACCGCCTTCACCGCTGCCGAACTCGCCCCCACCTTGGCCGGCCTCACCGGCCCCGCGGTCGGCCTGGACCGCATCGAAGCCGCGCGCGCCGCGCTGCTCACGCGCTATCGCCGCGCCGGCTACAGCTACAGCACCGTCCGCGTCCGTATCCGCGGCCAGAGCCTGCGCATGAACGTCGTCGAACCGCACGTGACCGACGTCAAACTCAGCCGCGACATCGGTCCCGCCGGCACCATGGTCCTGCGGTTCCTCAACCATCTCGCCGATGGCCGCCTGCTCGCGGATCTGGAACTGGAGCGCTGGGTCCTGCTGGCCAACGATGTGCCCGGCATCACCGTCCACGCCGTGCTGGAACCCTCGGCCACCAATCCCGGCGCCTTCGTGCTGCGCGCGGTGGTCGAACGTGCCGCCGTCACCGGCTCCGTCCGCGCGGACAACCGCGCCTTCCGCCAGACCGGCCCTGAAGAGTTGCTCGCCACCGCGGATCTCAACAGTTTTTCGTCCTGGGGCGACCGGACGGAGATCTCACTCTACCACACCTTCAACAACACGGACACGTTCGGCCAGGCCTCGGAGGATATCTTCATCGGCGCGTCGGGCCTGAAGCTCCACATCTACGGCGGCGCGGGCGAGAGCATCCCCAGCGGCTCGCTCCGCGAACTCGGCTATGACGGCGTCACCCGCGTCTTCGGCGCCACGTTGTCCTATCCCGCCATCCGCAGCCGCGCACAGACGCTGATGCTGTCGGCCATCTTCGACGGCGTGGAAAGCGAGATCAATTACGGCGTGCTCGGCCGCAACACGCGCGCCAGCTTCGATAGCCTGCGCGTTCTGCGCCTGGACGCGTCGGACACGCTGTCGGATCTGTGGGCGTCCAGCATTTTCGCAGGCGCGGCCACGGACACCTCCGGCCTCACCATCAGCCAAGGCCTGCCCGCCTTCGGCGCGTCAACAAACGGCGCGCGCGAATTGCCGCGCCTGAACGAGCGCGTGGACTTCACCAAGGTGCAGGGCCGGCTGGACCGTACCCAGCCGCTTTTTTCGCCCTTCTTCTACCAGGGCCAGAATTCAGAAGTGCAGCTGGAACTTGCCGTGCAAGGCCAGTTCACCAACAACATCATGCCGCCCGAAGAGAAATTCTATCTCGGCGGCCCAAATTTCGGGCGCGGCTTTTATTACGGCGAGGTCACCGGCGACCGCGCGCTGGAAGCCAAGGCGGAACCGCAGCTTGTCACCAGCCTGCCCACCATTCCGTACACGAAAATCATCCCGCAAGCCACGTTCTACGCCTTCTATGACTGGGGCGAGACCTGGGAGCAGCAGCGCACGGATCTCGGCCACATCCTGCGCTCCATCGGCGGCGGCGTGCGGATGACGATCGGGGACCATGCGGAGATTGATCTGGAGGGTGTCAGCCGGTTGACGAAAACGCCGACGTCCAGCGGGGGGAGTGGGGACCGGCTGAAGTCGAGCGCGATTTATTGGCAGGTTGTCGGAAGATTTTAGGCAAGGCCTTCTTTTTTGAAAAAAAGAAGCAAAAAACTTTTTTCAGTGCTGTCGCGGACTAAAGGGATAAAAGTTTTTTGGTCCTTTTTTTCAAAAAAGGACTGCTTGCTTCTTGGGGAGTTCATCATGGGCCAACACACAGCAAGCCGTCGCGCCACCCTCTACGCCAGCACGGCCCTCGCCGTCCTCGCCGTCCCCGCCCACGCCCAGCTCGCGCCCACCGCGCGCCCCACCGGCGGCCAGGTCTCCGCCGGCCAGGCAAGCATCGGCGGCAACGCCACCACCACCACAATCAACCAATCGAGCCAGAAAGCCGCCATCAACTGGCAAACATACAATGTCGGCAGCGGCCAGACGGTCCAATACAACCAGCCCAACGCCAGCAGCTTCACGCTGAACCGCGTCATAGCCGCCCAGCCCAGCCAAATCGCCGGCCACATCAAGGCGAATGGCCAGATCGCCATCGTCAACCAATCTGGCGTTGTCTTCCTGCAGGGCTCCACTGTGGACACCGCCGGACTGGTGGTCTCCGCCGCCGGCATCACGGACGCGGATTTCATGGCCGGCCGCATGGTGTTCGGCGCGCCCGCCAATGCCGGCGCCGCCGTCAGCAACGCCGGCAACATCACCATTCGCCAGGCCGGGTTGGCCGCCCTCGTCGCACCCCAGGTGCGCAACTCCGGCACAATCACCGCGCAACTCGGCCGCGTCATCCTGGGCGGGGCGACCACCCACACGCTGGACATGTACGGCGACGGCCTGGTGGCACTCAACGTCACCGGCCAGGTCACGCAGGTCCAGGTCGCCGGCCACCCCGTCACCGCGCTCGTCACCAACACCGGCACCATCCTCGCCCCAGGCGGCACCGTCGTACTCACCGCGCGCGCGGCGGACGGCGTGGTCACCACGGCCGTCTCCGCCGGCGGCACCATCGCCGCCCCCACCGTCGGGTCACAGACCGGCCGCGTGCTGGTCTCCGGCATCGGCGGCGATGTGGAGATTGACGGCGGCATGAACGTCGTCGAACCGCACGTGACCGACGTCAAACTCAGCCGCGACATCGG
>CAZZYR010000288.1:0-3939 GCA_964658235.1 uncultured Acetobacteraceae bacterium
CGCGCGGGCGCGCCGTGCGCTGACCATGTCGCCGATGCGCATGCTGTAGCGTTCGGCTACGCGGCGCTGGATTTCGCCGATCGTCAACTTGTTGTTCTTCGGGTTGTTGAGGATATCGCGCAGCAACTCCTGCGTCGTCTCCAACGTGATAGGCCGATCGAACAGCCCGGCATGGGCGATCAGCCGGTTCAGCGAGCCTTCAAGCTCCCGCACATTGGATGTGATCTTGCGCGCGAGGAATTCCAGCACAGCGGCTGGCACGGTGGCGCCGGCGCGTGCAGCCTTGGCTTCCAGAATACTGATGCGGAGCTCGAACGTGGTTGCGTGCAGGTCCGCCACGATACCGCAGCCCAGCCGCGTGCGCAGGCGATCCTCTAGGCCGGACAGATCCGAAGGAGACTTGTCCGCGCTGACCACGATCTGCTTGCCGGCGTCCACAAGCGCGTTGAAGGTATGAAAGAACTCTTCCTGCGTATTGTCCTTGCCGATCAGGAACTGCAGGTCGTCGATCATCAGCACGTCCACTGACCGCAACTGGTCCTTGAACTCGATCGTCTGCTGATACCGCAATGCCGCGATGAAGCGGTACATGAACTTTTCAGCCGACATGTAGGCCACCGTTGGGCGCGGCGCGTCCCCGCCGCCTGCAAGCGGACGCGTCAACTCTACGCCTATGGCGTGCATCAGATGCGTCTTGCCCAAGCCTACGCCGCCGTACAGGAACAGGGGGTTGAACTCCTTCGATCCCGGCCGTTCCGCCACCCGCCGCGCGCAGGCATAGGCAAATTCATTCGGCTTGCCGACCACGAAGCTTTCAAAACTGAAGCTGGGATCCAGCGGAGCGGACAGATCATCGACGAGACGGGATGCACCAGGCCGGCCAACGGCGGGGGCTGCGTGGACGCGGCTGGCGACGGGGTGTGCGAGGTTGGGTGGCGGCGCCGCGGAGGGTGCCAGGCTCTCTGCCAGGCTGCCCTCCGAAGCCCCGCCCACCCTTATTTCCACGCGGCGGATGGCGGCATTTTCCTGCTGCCAAAAACTGGTGATCTTCTCGCCGTAATTGCTGCGCACCCAATCCCGCAGGAAACGGGACGGTAGGTGAACCGTGACTTCGTCGCCATCGATGCTGCCCAGGGTCATCTGCCTGAACCAGCTCCGATATTCCACGTCACCCACTTCTGACTGCAGGCGGGCGCGGATCCGCGCCCATTGCGCGGCCGGCTGATGCTGCGGACTGGGCGCGGCGGATGGCGCGCGGCTTTCTGCAGGGTGGGTGGCGGATGACGTCGCGGCGGCATGGTGGCTGGTTCGCGTGGTGCCTGAGCTCAAGTGACGCTTCCCCAGTTTCTTGCGTTCAGGCAGCACACCGGGCGCGCGTTCGCAGTCTGGCATCCGCGCCAGCGAAAAAACACGTCCGGGTTTTGAGACCGCCGGGATCAACCGACAAGCACAGAAGTAGTCCAGATGACCGTCTGTGGCAAACGGAATCTGATCAATCATGAACGAATAAAGTATTGATTGTAACGAATACTTGGAAGGCAACATACCGGGGCTGCTGCACCACGGCGTGCCATCTTTTGATACCTGCGCCCGCGGTCCCGGGTGCCAGGGTAGCTCCGGCCGCTCCGGGCGGCCGGATGGCGCGCCGGAAGCGCGCCCAAGCGGCTAAAGTCAGCCGGCTGAAATCTGCTTGATGCGCGCGCTCATGCGGGAGAGCTTGCGGGAAACCGTGTTCTTGTGGATCACGCCTTTGCCAGCGGCGCGCTGCATCTCCGGCTGCGCCTCCCGCAACGCGGCATTCGCGGCTTCGCGGTCCCCACCGGCAATCGCCGCCTCCACCTTTTTGATGAACGTGCGCATGCGGGACTTGCGGGCCGTGTTGCGTGCGGTGCGAACGATGTTCTGCCGGATGCGCTTGCGCGCGGAGTCGGTATTCGCCATGTGCTCGGGTCTATCTCACGTTTCGCGATGTCATTGTATCCGTTAGCCTCAGGGCAGCCCGAAGCGCTGGAAGAGGCAGGTTTCTAGGTGGGGGGGCTATGGGAGTCAAGGAAGAACGGCGCGCGGTAGGCCGTCCGCAGAACGCTTTGGGAACGCCAGCAAGCCAGCTTCGCGATGGATTTTCAACCCAGCGATACGCCAAGTCGGAAGCCGCCAGCAGGAATGCCAGCAGGAGGCAGGCCGCCACGGCGTCCGCGATATGAGGCGGCGCCAGCAGTCCCATCGAAGCCCGGGCCTGGTCTAACGGGTGCAGGAGAAAGATGTGCAGCAGATACAATGCATAGGAAATATCGCCTAGCCAGAGCGACAATTTCGCAGAAAACAATCCGCCGAGACCGCCTTGCGCGCAGGCGAGGCACAGAACAAGTCCCGGCAAGAGCGGATACAGGACCAGGTCTGGCAGAGCGCCCGCCAGTCCCGCTGCTATGGCCGCGGCCATGCACCACGCGGCGGCCGGATGAGCGGCAATCCGGCGTGCAGGCGGCCAGATCGACAGCCGCCACAGGCCCATACCTAGTGCGAAGCCCCCCAGGCAGCGCTGGAGTGGCCCCCAGCTTCGCCCATCCCACACATCCAGGCTGCCATGGCTGGAAGTGGCCATCAGCACCAGCCCCGCCGCACAGGCCGCGCCGCCTATAGCTAGCCAAGGCCGGCCATGCAGCAGGACGGCAGCCAGCAAAGGAAAGACGAAATAAGCAGCCAATTCAGTGCTGACGGACCACGCGGGCCCGATGAGGCTGGGCGCTACGTGCCAGGATTGCACCAGCAGCAGGTTGGCCGGAATGTCCGTCCAAGGCCGCGCGCTCGGAACGGCGATCCAGGCGCGTGCGACGTGAAAGCCGCCATAGACCCAGCCAGTGTACGCTAGGCGGACACCGAGGATCAAAAGATACAGGGGCGCAATCCGGGACCAGCGGCGCCAGAGAAACCCCGGCAACGCCGCCAACCGCGCGGGCGCGGCAAATGCCCCCCCATAATTGAGCGCCAGCAGGAACCCGCTGAGAACGAAGAACAGGTCCACAGCCAGGTAGCCTCGCCCGACGATCCGGGCTGCCATTCCGCCGATCAGCGCGCCTGGCAGCAGCAGATGATAGGCGGCCACCCAAAGGGCGGCGACGCCCCGCAAGCCGGTCAGCGGTTTGAGGTCGGCCGTTGCCATGACGGGCCACAAACGCGCGTGCCGGGCGAATGTCGCCTGCACGCGTTATCTTCTATGCGCCCCCCAGAGCATCAGCCAGCGCACCGGCCCAACCCAGGCAAAGCCGGCCACCGGATAGTAGATCGCCTGGATCGCCCAATGCAGCGGACGGACGTAATCGCCCAGCACCGCCGCGCTGGCGACCCAGAGGATGACGAACAGACAGATCGCCAATGCGGCTATGGGAGTGCGGGACATCGCCGGCAATGTAGAGGCAACCGCCGCATTTGAAATGCGGCACGCCTTGCCCCTCTCGTTCGCAAGCGCCTATGCAACCGCTCAGGCTGCATATGGACCGCGCACCGCCATGGATCTCAAGGACCACATCCGGGCCATTCCCGATTTCCCAAAACCCGGCATCCTGTTCTACGACATCTCCACGCTGCTGCGTCATCCAGACGCCTGGCAGGTGGCGATGGGCCGATTGGCAAGCCGCATCGGGCCATATCGCCCCAGCCTGCTGGCCGGCATCGAATCCCGGGGGTTCCTGCTGGCGGCTCCGCTGGCACTCAAGCTAGGCTGCGGCTTCGTGATGATCCGCAAGCCCGGCAAGCTTCCCGGTGCGACGGTGGGACTGGATTATGCCCTGGAATACGGCACGGACCGCATCGAGATGCAGCAGGACGCCGTCGCGCCCGGCCAGCGCGTCGTGATCGTGGATGATCTGCTGGCCACCGGCGGGACGATGTCGGCCGGCATCGCGCTACTGCGGCAGATGGGGGCGGAGGTGCCGGCCGCGG
>CAZZYR010000289.1:0-3931 GCA_964658235.1 uncultured Acetobacteraceae bacterium
CCCGGCCAGTCCCGCCCCGGACGCCGGCGCCGGCACATCCGCGATCCAGGTCAGCCATACGCACCAGACCGACCGGTGCAGCGCGTGCGCGAAATCCGCCACGGGGCGGTCCACCAGCAGGATGCACAGCGCCACCGCCGCCAACCCCGCCACGGTCACAATCCCTGCCCGTCGTCTCTCTTCCGTCACACGCTCTCCCTTCCCGTCCGTTCTGCGACAGCCATTGGCAAAAGTTTTTTGCTTCTTTTTTTCAAAAAAGAAGGCCTTTCTTCCTCTGCATGCGCATTTCCCGCCGAAGCCTTCTGGCCGCGACCTTGGTCCCAGTCATACCATTGCCCAGTTGGCAGCAAACGCTGGCCGCCCGCGCCGCGGCGCCCGGCCTTCTGCGCAGTTATGACGTGTCCGGCGACGATGACTTCGCGCGCACCCAGGCCAATTGCGCCTACACCTACGACAACGCGGTGGCCGGCCTGGCGCTGTTGGCCGCAGGGCAGAAGCTGGCGGCCCGCCGCCTGGCGGACGCTTTGGCGCATGCGCAGGGGCATGACAGGTTTTATTCGGATGGGCGTCTGCGCAATGCCTATCGCGCCGGGCCGATGGAGGCGGGGCCGGCCAGGCTTCCCGGCTGGTGGGACGCAGCCGCTTCCCGCTGGACGGAGGACGGGTATCAGGCCGGTACGGCGACGGGAAACGTCGCGTGGGCGATGCTGCTGTGGCTGGCACTGGGGCCTGATTACCGTGCCGCCGCCAACCGGGCGGCGGACTGGGTAGAGGCGCATGTGCGTGCGCCGCGCGGCTATAGCGGCGGATTCCTGGGCTTCGAGCCGAGCCCGCAGCCGCTCACCTGGATCAGCACGGAACACAATACGGACCTTGCCGCCGCGTTCGCGTTGCTTGGCCGGGCGGAGGCGGCGGCGCACGCGCATGAATTCGTCGCGAGCATGTGGATGCCGGATGAGGGACGTTTTGCCACCGGCCTGACGCCGGATGGCGCGCGGAACCCGCATTCCGCGGTGGACGCCAATTTGTGGCCGTTGCTGGCGCCGGACGCGCGCCCGGAATGGTCTCATGCGACGGACTGGATCCTCGCCCGCCATGGCTTGCCGGCCAATGGACCGCCAGGGGAGATGGACGGCGTGGACTTCAACACGGACCGGGACGGCATCTGGCTGGAGGGCACGGCCATCGCGGCACTTGCTGCGCCGCGCATGCGCGCCCGGTTTCTAGCCACGTTGCGGGCGAACACCGCGCCGGGCGGCCTGATCTATGCGTGCACCACGCCGACGCTGACCACGGGATTGTCCACGGGGCTGGATACACGGGCGCCGGATTTCCTGTATTACCGCAGGCCACATCTGGCGCCGACGGCTTGGGCGGTGCTGGCGGAGACGGGCACTAACCCATTTGGAAGGAAGTAAGGCCTTCTTTTTTGAAAAAAAGAAGCAAAAAACTTTTATCAATTTGAGTCCGCGATAGCACTGATAAAAGTTTTTTGGTTCTTTTTTTCAAAAAAGAACTCTTTCTACTGCATGCGCATCCTCTACAGCCACCGCATCAACTCCCACGACGGCCAAGGCGTCCACATCGAGGAACTCGTCCGCGCGCTGCGGGCCGAGGGCCACGAGGTCCGCGTTGTCGGGCCAAGCTTTTACAGCCAGGCGCAGTTCGGCGGCGAGAGCAGCATGGTGGCGCGCATCCGCCGGCTGCTGCCCGGCGCGCTCGGTGAACTGGCCGAGCTGGCCTACAATGTTCCGGCCTACCGTCGGCTCAAGGCTGCCTGGCGGGAGATGCGGCCGGATGTGGTCTATGAACGCTGCAACCTCTATTTCCTGGCCGGCAGCTGGCTTGCGCGCCGGCATGGCGTAAAGCTGCTGCTGGAGGTGAACTCGCCGCTCGGCGAGGAGCGGGAGAAGCACGGCGACCTTCGCCTGGCGCGTATCGCCCGGCGCCTGGAGCGCTGGACGTGGCGGAGTGCGACGCGCGTGCTGCCCGTCACCCGGGTGCTCGCGGACATTCTTGTCGCCAATGGCGTCGATTCAGGCCGGGTCACGGTCATTCCGAACGGCATCGATCTCGCGCGGTTCGCGCCGCGACCGCCACGTGCGGAGACTGGCACTGTAACGTTGGGCTTTGTCGGTTTCGTGCGTGCCTGGCACGGGATTGATCGCGTGATCGAGGGACTCGCGTTTGGCACGCCCAATGCCCGCCTGGTCATCGTCGGCGAAGGCCCGGTGATCCCGGATCTCAAGGCGCTGGCCGGGGAGCTCGGCATCGCGGACCGCGTGGTTTTCACCGGCCTGGTGCAGCCGGAGCAGGTGGCGGGCATCGTCGCCACGTTCGACATCGCGCTGCAGCCGAGCGTCACGCCGTATGCGTCACCGCTGAAGATCTTCGACTACATGGCCGCCGCCTGCGCCATCGTGGCGCCGGACCAGCCGAACATCCGGGAAATCCTGACTCACGGCCGCACCGCGCTGCTGTTCGCGCCCGGGGAGATGCAGCAGGCCGTCGCACGGCTCATCGGCGACGCGGAGCTGCGCGCGGCGCTCGGGCAAAATGCCCGCGTGGAGCTGGAACAAAACGATTATACCTGGTCAGGAAACGCACGCCGCGTGGCCGCGGCGGCGGCGGCCTGACGTCAGGGAATCACGGCGGGGCCGCCTTGCTCAGCGTCTCCAGGTATTTCTGCTCGCGCGCCTGGAACGCCCGGTCCTCGGGAGATCCCTCCACGACGATCGACTCATGCGGCGCATTTTCCCGCAACGTGGCCACCGGCGCGCCGATCGCGTCGTCGCCCAACGCCTGCGCGTCCAGCTGGAAGAACTTCCATCCCTTGCCGTCCGGTTGCGCCAGAAGCGTGACGTGGTCAGTCAGATCCTGTCCGGCCCGGTTCATCACATGCACTGGCACCGCGGGCTCCGGCGCGGCATCGCCCTGCTTCATCAGCCCCACGCGCTGCGCCAGCTGCTCGGCCGCGGCCGTGCGGTCCGTGCGATACATCTCAAATCCGCGCACCGCCTTGTCAAACGCGGCGCGCTGGCCGGCGGCGTAGCCAACCGGCGCGTAGAGGTCCTCCAGGGCATGCAGCGTAAAGGTCACGCTCACGCGCCAGGATCCGGCAATTACCTTGCCGTCGCCGGTGTCCTTCACCGCTTCGAACGTCGGCGTCACCGCGGACACGCGGACGTAACGCGGCGCGGACTGGGCCAGATAGGCGGCGATGTCGGCGTCGGCGGGCTTGGGGGCGGGTTTGCCGCAGCTCGCTACCAACAGCGCAATCGGAACAAAACGGATCTTCATCGGAAATTCCTAGAAAGAAAGAAAGGCCTTCTTTTTTGAAAAAAAGAAGCAAAAAACTTTTTTCTGTTGGGCCCGACACGGCGGCCACCACACGCACTAAAATTAAGTAAAAGTTTTTTGGTTCTTTTTTTCACAAAGAACTCTTACTTTCTTGCCGCAATCTCCCGATAAAACGCCTGCTTCCGCTCCTCCTGCTCCGGCGTGCGAAACCGCCGCACCAGATGATGAATATGCGGCCCCCCCACGTCCCCGCCCATCGCGGACGCATCCCCGGCCAGCCGCACATGCGCGGTGGCGCGCACGGTCTCGTGCACGCGGCCCTCGTAGCGCACCCGCCGCTCTGCCGTATGCCGCAGCAGCCGGATCTGGCGATCGGCATAGGGTGTGACGAAACCGGATTTGTCGGCGCCCATGTAGTTGTAGCGCGGCAGCGCGTAGGCATCCACGTCCGGAGGCGTCTCCGCCAGCAGGCGCAGCAGTTTTTCGTAATCTTCGGGCACCAGCTCCTCATCCGCGTCCAGCATCAGCACCCAGCCGACGCTGTCCGGAACCATGTCCAGCGCGGCGTTGCGCATGGCGGCGAAATCGTCGTTGAACGCCAGGTGGTCGCTGTCCACCACCGCATGCGGCA
>CAZZYR010000290.1:0-3908 GCA_964658235.1 uncultured Acetobacteraceae bacterium
ACTCAATAGACAAAAGTTTTTTGCTTCTTTTTTTCAAAAAAGAAGGCCTTGCCTTAACTGACTTGCCTGTCTTTGTCCTTTCAGTATTTCTCTCTCAAACTGCGTTTGAGCAGCTTACCCGACGCATTGCGCGGCAGGGCGTCCACGAATTCCGCTGCACTTGGTGATTTGAAGCCCGCGATGCGCGTGCGACACCAGGCGATCAGATCGTCCGTGGTGAGCAGCGCATCCGGGCGAAGCACCACGAACGCGCACACGGTCTCCCCCCAGCGTTCGTCCGGCACGCCGATGACGGCGGCTTCCGCGATGGCGGGATGTTCGCAGAGCGCGCTTTCCACTTCCGCCGGGTAGACGTTTTCACCGCCGGTGATGATCATGTCTTTCACACGGTCATGGATGAAGATGTAGCCGTCCGCATCGATGTATCCGGCATCGCCGGTGTGCAGCCAGCCTTCGGTGTCGATTGTGCGTGCGGTGTCCTGCGGGCGGTTCCAGTAGCCCGCCATGTTGGCGTGTGAGCTTGTGACGAGTTCGCCGACGGTGCCGGGAGGGACGTCTGTGCCGTTTGAGTCGATGGCGCGGATGGAGACCCAGGGGAGCGCGCGGCCGGCGGCGCGCAGGCGGTCAGCGGCATCCGGGTTGGTCAGGGCCGATTGGTGGTCCTGCGCGGACAGGGCGACGATTGTGCCGGCGGTTTCCGTCATGCCGTAGAACTGCACGAACGGGGTTTGCATCACGTCCATACATTCGCGGAGCAATGGGAGCGGCATGGGGCTGGCGCCGTAGCAGACCTCGTGCAGAGCGGAAAAATCCGCGTCGCGGGCGCGGGGGTGGCGGACGAGCATCTGCAGCGCGGCAGGGACAAGGAAGAGGCGGGTGATGCGGTGGTTTGCAAAGGTGTCGAACGTGGCATCCAGATCGAATTGCCGCTGGATGTGGCAGGTGGCGCCGTGATGCAGCGCGATCATGCCCCAGCCGGTTCCGCTGACATGCGACACGGGCATGGCGAGCAGCGCGGTATCCGTTGCGGACCACTGGTTCCAGCCGAGATCATGCGTGAGGGCGGCGGCGAGGCCTGTAGCGATGCTGGAATGCGGCAGCATCACGCCTTTGGGCAGGCCGGTGGTGCCGGAGGTGTAGAGCTGCACGGCGACGTCCGCGGATGACGCGGCATAGACAGGTGGCGTGTCCGACTGAGAGGCGGACCAGTCCGCCAATGTTGGCATCGATGGGTGGCCCGGTTCGGCGGCAAGGGTGGTGGCGATGCCTGGCGGGTTCGCGTAGGCGGGGTCGCTGGCATATTCACGGCCGAGGACGAGAAGGCGGGACTGCGAATCCGCGATGATGGCAACGACTTCGGGTGGTGCCAGGCGCCAGTTGATGGGGACGGTGACCACGCCGGCCTTCATGGCTCCGTACAGAAGCTCGAAGTAAGGCGCCGTGTTGCGGCCAAGATAGGCGATGCGATCGCCAGGGCCTATGCCGGCAGCCGCCAGGGCAGCGGCGATGCGGTTTGTGGAGCTGTTGAACTCCGCGAAGGTGGTTGTGGCACCTTCGAAGATCCACGCGGGTTTGTCCGGCGAGGTGGCCGCGTGACGGCCGGCCGCCTCCGCCAGCGTGGTCATGCGGCCTTGCGGGCGATAATGTCCGCCAGGTCGCCGACGGTGCGGAGGCTGTCGATTTCGCGGGTGTTCAGCTTGATGGCGAAACGCTCCTCGACGGCGACCACGATCTCGATCTGCTTGAAGCTGTCCCAGCCTTCCACGTCCTTCGCGGAAAGCTCCGGTGTCAGTTTCATGTTGTCCTCCATGAAGACGTCGTTGAAGATCTCGCTGAGGCCTTCGTAGATGGTTGTGTGTTCCATCAAATGGGGGTGCCTTCTCTGGTTTCGATGAAGCTGGGCAGGGGAAAGAAAGCGGTGAGGTCAAGCGTGGTGGTGGTGCTGCCATCCGGCGCGGTTACTTCATCGGTGAAACCGAGAGTTGTGTAGTGGTCGCGCACCATGGCGTTTTTCGCGGTGGGGATGAAGCGGCCGCGGAGATGCGTGGCGCCTCGCGCGATGGCCTGGGCCGCGGCAAGGTTGAGCGTGGCGCGTTCCACGCCGCGGCCGAGCACGCGGCAGCTCATGAGCCACGTGTCCAGTTCGATGATTCCTAGTTCTGCGGGTTTGCCGATGACGACGGCGATGATGCCGTTGTCGCCGAAGCGGTCCAGCAGGCGGATCTGCAGCCCGAAGGCGCGCGGATCGGCCATGATGGCATCCAGATCAGCGCCCGTGTGGCGCCGCGTGGTGAGGTTGAACTGGTTGGTCTTGTTGATGAGCTGGACGATGCGGTTACGGCCGACGCTGTCGAATTCGGACCAGATCATCCGCATGTCCAGCGCGCGCAGATAGGAGTCAAGGTCCGATGCGGCGCCGCGCAAAGCGGTCCGCTCGGCGTTCTTCTGATACTGCGCGGTGCGCGCGAGATCTTCCGGCGTGAGGCCGAGGCTTTCGAAATAACCGGCGTCGGAGAGCAGGGCAGGCCAGCTCGCCGGGTCGTCATCCGGCAATTCAGGGACAGCGACCATTGGCAGGATCTGGCGCACGAGGTTGCGTTCGAACGGGTTGTCATCGAGGAACACGAGCGAGTCCAGGCCGATGTTGAGGTCTTGCGCGACAGCGCGGATGTTGGCGGCCTTATCCTGCCAGTTGGCGCGGAAACTGGCGATGTCCGCGCGGCGGAGGATCATCTCCGGATGCTTTTCGAATGGTTCGAGGGCGATTGCTTCATCATTCTTGGAGTTGACGGCGAGGATGATGCCGCGGGCAGCAAGATTTTTGGCGAAGGCCTGGACGGCGGCAAAGCCTTCGCCGAGGGCGCTACCCTGGCCGAGCACGATGCCGTCCAGCCCGTCATCGCCGATCACGCCGCCCCAGAGCGTGTTGTCTAGGTCCAGCACCAGGCATTTCGCGGAGCGGCCCTGCCGCGCGGCGATCAGGCGGGCGACCAGTTCGCCGTAGGTGGGAGCACGTGCCGGCGTGATCTCCTGCTTGCTGCGGTGCCAGAGGGCGGGGTCGTGCCAGGCGGCAAGACCGTCCCGCCGGGCCGCGTCATCCACCGCGACCAGGTCCACACCATGGGTGTCCGCCAATGGGCGCAGCGCGTGGTTCAGCCGGGCGCAGAACGCGCTGCGGGACCCGGGCAGCCGGTGTTCGTTGCTGCCCAGGGCGGGCGGAAATACGTCCAATACGGTTTGGTGGAGGATGGGACAGGCGAAACCGCGCTGCACCAGGGTCCAGGCATGTTCGATGCGGGCGAGCGCGTCCGCAAGAGCGGCATCCGCGTCCTGTGCGGACATGGCAGCGTGCAGGCCGCGGGTGAGGTCATGCGAATCAAAGGCGATGAGCAACGTGGTGGGCCGGAAGGCGTGCAGGGGCGAGGCGGAATCCAGAAGCTCCTGCAGGTGCTGTCCGAAAGCGGTCTCGTATGTAGCGATGGGGATATTGCGGCGCAGGCCGGCGACGCGGATGGCCGCGTGGAGGTGGGACAAGGTCGAGGTGCCCAGGATGGCCAACCGCACGGCGGTGGTGCCGGTGGGGAGCGGACCGTCTGGCAGCACCTGGCGCACTGCGTGGTCCAGGGCATTGGTGCGGGTGAAATCCAGGCGCGCATTGGCGAGGCGCATCGCGGCCGGCCATGGGGCGTCCTCGGCTGCCAGCCCGCGCAGGCGGGTGCGCCAGTCCGGCGGAATTTCGGGCAGCCAGCGCAACTGGTCCAGGCTCACGGGCAGCGGGGCTTCCAGGTGGTGCTGGCGATATACTGCAGCGCGGAAGCCGCGCCAATTGCAGGGCTGGGCGGACTGGTGCCATACGTTTGGGGAGGCAATGGATGCATAAAGGAAGACAAGGGCTTCTGTTTTGAAAA
>CAZZYR010000291.1:0-3874 GCA_964658235.1 uncultured Acetobacteraceae bacterium
GCGGCGGACATGCCGAAGCCGAGTTGCAGCATCATGGGCAGCAGAAAGGGCAGCGCGCCGCCGGTGATGCGGGTGAAGGCGCCGCCCCAGACGGAGATGGCGAAGCTGCGCACCCGCATCAGGCTGGTGTCCAGGATGGGGTTGTCCGCGTGCCGCGCATGGCGGACATAGGCGGCGCCGGCCAGCACGCCGGCTGCGAGCATGGCCAGGCTGATGACGGGGGACACCGCGCCGCGGCTGGCGAGTTCGAAGCCGGACATCAGCACCGCGAGGCAGGTGCCGGAGAGGACGAAGCCGCGCGTGTCGAAGGACGGGGGCGAGGCGTGGCGGAGCTGTTCGATGTGGCGGCCGGCGAGCCAGAAGCCGGCCAAGCCAATCGGCACGTTGATATAGAAGATCCAGTGCCAGCTCAGGTATGTGACGAAAAAGCCGCCGAGCGGCGGGCCGATGACAGGGCCCACGAGGCCGGGGACGAGCACCCAGGTCATTGCCTGGACCAGATCGGCTTTCGGCACGGTCCGGAGCAAAACCAGGCGGCCGACGGGCATCATCATGGCGCCGCCGACGCCTTGCAGGATGCGGGCGGCGACCAGCATGGGCAGGGAGATGGCGCAGCCGCAGAGAATGGAGCCGAGCGTGAAGAGCGCGATGGCGGCGCGGAAGATGGTGCGTGAGCCGAAGCGGTCCGCCGCGAAGCCGCTGGCCGGGATGAAGACCGCGAGGCTGAGCAGATAGGAAGTCAGCGCGATGTTCATGTGCAGCGCGTCCGTGCCGAAGGAGCGCGCCATGCCTGGCAGGGCGGTGGCCAGGACCGTGCCGTCCAGCTGTTCCATGAACAGCGCGGCGGCGATGATCAGCGAGGTAGTCCGGATTTTTGTGTGCGCAGGGGCGTATGGCAGGGCGAGCGCATCGGACATAGGGCGAAAATGCTTTTCAACCGGGCAGGCGGCAAGGCGTGTAAGCTGCCTGCTGCATTGCAGCATACGCCGCGCTGCCGAAACCGGCCCTTTGCCCCAGGCGTATGGTAGGACTGGGCTGGTTAACGGATGCAGATGAACGGACTTTCCGCGGTGCGCCGCACGTGTTTTGGTGCCGTGGTTCTTACCTGCGTCCTTGTACTGTCGCGGGCCGCCGGTGCCGCGGACCCTGTGGCTTACACGCTGAGAATCGAGCCGACGGGCAACGCGGCGCTGGATGCGGCGATTGCGGGCAGCGCACAGCTTGGGGCGTTGCGCACGGCGGCGCCGGCGGGGCCGTTCGCGCTGGTGTCCCGCGCGCGGCAGGATATCGGGCGCGTGCGTGCGGCGCTGGACAGTTTTGGCTATTACGACGCGCAGGTTGGGGTGACGATCGCCGGCCATGGGCTGGATGACACCACCCTGCCGGACACGCTGACGGCGCTGCCGCAATCCGCGAAGCCGGAGGTGGTGATCCATGTGGCGGCGGGGACGCTGTTTCACCTGCGCCGTGTGGGCCTGACCGGGACGGTGCCGGCGGAGGCCGCGCCTTCATTCACTCTCAAGTCTGGGGCACCGGCGGTGGCGGCCAATGTGCTGGCGGCCGGGTCATCACTGCTGACGGCGCTGCAGGAGCATGGCTACGCTCTGGCGAAAGTGGACCCGCCGGATGCGCGGCTGATCCCGGCCGCGAAGGCGCTGGATGTGACGTTCCATGTGTCGCCGGGGCCGCGCGTGGATCTCGGGCCCATCACGTTCACCGGGCTGCAGCGGACGCATGAGTCTTACATGCGGCGGCGCATCCTGCTGTATCAGGGTGAGCTGTATCAGCCGACGAAGATCGAGGCCGCGCGGCAGGATCTCGCCAGCGTGGGGGTGTTCTCCGGCGTGAAGATCAGCGCGGCGCCGAAGCTGGATGCGGCGGGCGAGCTGCCGATCCGGGTGGATGTGACGGAGCGCAAGCTGCATGCGGTGAGCCTGGACGCGGCGTTTTCGACCGATCTGGGCGGCAGCCTGGGGGTGACGTGGACCCATCGAAATCTGTTCGGCAATGCGGAGCAGCTGAACTTGTCGGCTGCGGTGAACGGGTTGGGCGGGAGTGCGAGCAAGGGGCTGGGCTATCTGGCGAAGGCGCAGCTTTTGAAGCCCGACTATTACCGGCGGGACCAGACGCTGGAGCTGGATCTAACGGCGCTGAAGCAGAACCTGGATACCTATGACCAGACGGCGGTGATTGCCGGCGCGGTGATTTCCCGCAAGCTGTCCAAGCGCTGGACGGCGAGCCTGGGCCTGACGGCGACGCAAGAGAGCATCCTGCAGGAGGGGGTAACACGGGATTATACATTGCTTGCGGTGCCGGTGACGGGCCGGTTCGACAGCACGGACACGCCGACGCCGCTGGCTGATCCGCTGCACGGCCTGCGGGCCACGCTGATTGCCACGCCGACGGAATCGCTGACCGGACAGAACCGGACGTTCGTCATCCTGCAGGCGGCCGGCTCGACATATTTCGATCTGCATGCGCTGGGGTTGGGCAAGCCTGGGCAGAGCGTGCTGGCGTTTCGCGGGCTGGTGGGGAGCGCGCAGGGGGCGAGCGAATTCCAGTTGCCGCCGGACCAGCGATTCTATGGCGGCGGATCCGCGACGGTGCGGGGATATAAGTATCAGTCGATCGGGCCGCAGTTTGCCGATGGGACGCCGCAGGGCGGCACGGCGATCGATGCGGGAACGATCGAGCTGCGGCAGAGGATTTGGCATGACATCGGCGCGGTGGTGTTCGTGGATGCGGGCCAGGTGAACACCAGCAGCGCGCCGTTTGGCGGGCGGCTGGAGGAGGGCGGCGGCATCGGCGCGCGGTATTACACGCCGATCGGGCCGATCCGGGTGGACATTGCGGTGCCGCTGACCCGCCAGCCGCATGGCGACAGTTTTGAGCTGTATTTGGGTTTGGGGCAGGCATTTTGAGCGATACTCCGGCGCCGCGTCATCGCCTTCGCCGCATCCTGTTGCGGGTGATGGGCGGAATCATCCTGCTGCCGGTGGTGCTGACGTTGCTGGTGCTGGCGGTGGCCAATACCGGGCCGGGACAGCGCTTGATCGAGAGCGAGGCGGGCAGCTTGAGCGGCGGGATGGTGAGCCTGCGCGGCCTGTCCGGGCGGGTGCCGGATGCGCTGCGGGTGGCGCATCTGGAGGTGCGGGATGCGAAAGGTGCGTGGCTGAGCCTGGATGGAGTGGCGCTGGACTGGTCGCCGCTGGCGCTGATCGGGAAGGTGGCACGGATCCAGCGGCTGAGTGCGGACAGGGTGGATGTGGTTCGGCTGCCTGTGGCCAGCGCGCCGGCCAAGCCGGCGCCGCCGTCGCAGGGCGGGTTCAGCCTGCCGGTGCGGGTGGATCTGCAAAGGCTGGCGGTGGCCAGGCTGGATGTGGGCGCGGCGGTGGCGGGCCATGCGGCCAGCCTGAAGGCGGATGGCTCCGGGCAGTTTGCGGCACTGGACGATGCGGCGGTGAAGCTGGCGATTGCGCGGCTGGATGGGCCGGGGACCTACACGCTGGACGGCAAGGTGACGGCGGCGGCCATTGCTGCGACGCTGGATGCGGCGGAGCCATCGGGTGGTCTGGTGAGCGGCCTGGCTGCGCTGCCGGCGTTGGGGGCGCTGAACCTCCACGCGGCGATTGCAGGCCCGCGGGCAGCGGAGCGGACGGATGTGACACTGGCGGCGGGGCAGCTGCAGGCGAGCGCGCACGGCACGGTCGACTTGGTGGGCAATGCGGCGAATTTGGATGTGACGGCGCAGGCGCCGTCGATGGCGCCGCGTCCGGACGTGAGCTGGGAGTCCGTCGCGGTGCAGGCGCATGTGCATGGTCCGTTTACCAGTCCGGATCTGACGGCGCACGCCGCGCTACAGGGGGTGCATGGC
>CAZZYR010000292.1:0-3836 GCA_964658235.1 uncultured Acetobacteraceae bacterium
TTCTTTTTTTCAAAAAAGAAGGCCTTCCTTTTTACGGCTGCCCGCCACCGCCGGCGGACCCATAGATCTGCCCGGTCGCGTAACTCGCGCCAGCATCCGCCAACTGCACATAGATCGAGGCCAGCTCAGCTGGCTGTCCGGCGCGGCCCATCGGGGTTTTGCCGCCGAACGTCTCGAGCTTTGCCATCGTCGCGCCGCCGCTGACCTGCAGTGGCGTCCAGATCGGGCCGGGGGCGACACCGTTCACGCGGATGCCCTTCGGTGCCAATTGCTTGGCCAGGGAGCGGACGTA
The DNA here is from genome assembly GCA_964658235.1 of uncultured Acetobacteraceae bacterium. Taxonomy (GTDB): domain Bacteria; phylum Pseudomonadota; class Alphaproteobacteria; order Acetobacterales; family Acetobacteraceae; genus BOG-908. Next base: position 293 of record CAZZYR010000292.1, read on the forward strand.
ATTCAGCGTGGCCGCTTTCGTCTGCGCGTAATCGTAGAGATCGGCGGACGGATCGGTTGCCTGTTCGGACGTGGTGGCGATGATGCACGCGCCAGGGTTCAAATGCGGCAGCGCGGCCTTGATGATCCAGAACGGCGCGTAGATGTTCGTCTTCATGGTCCAGTCGAACTGCTCGGTGCTGATGTCCATGATGGAGGCGTGGGTCTGCTGACGGCCGGCGTTGTTGACCACGATATCCAGCCCGCCCAGGCCGCGCACGGCGTCTGCCACGAGTTGCTGGCAGAACGCTTCGGAGCGGAGGTCGCCGGGGATGGCCAGGCCTTTGCGGCCGGCCTGCTTGATCAGCGCGATCACCTCGCGCGCGTCCTCTTCCTCGGCGGGCAGGTAGTTGATGGCCACGTCGGCGCCTTCGCGGGCATAGGCGATGGCGGCGGCGCGGCCCATGCCGGAATCGCCGCCGGTGATCAATGCGCGCCGTCCGGCCAGCCGGCCGGCGCCGCGATAGCTGGTTTCCCCATGATCCGGGCGCGGATCCATTCTAGAGGCGAGGCCGGGCCAGGGCTGCGACTGCCGCTTGTAGGGCGGCCGCGGGTATTTGGTGGTAGGGTCAGTTGGCGGCGGCGCGGCGGCGGGGGTTTGTGCGGTGGGGGCGGTTTGCGCGAAGGCCGGGGCGGCGGCAGCCACGGCCAGGCCAAGGCCAGCCCCGCCCACCATCCTGCGCCGAGACACGCCGGCGGTCCCGTTTGCGTTCGCGTTCGAAGGGGGCGCGCTCAACGGGCGGCTGGTTTCGTCTGCACTCATCGTGTCTCTCCAGATTTCGCACCGCAAGCGCCGTGCGGCGCGCGCAGGTTGCCTTCGCCGGCGTGCACGGCTGGGTGAGGCGGTCAAAGGGCGCGGGCTCAGAAGTCGGCGCAGGCCGGGGCGATGGACAGGCCGACGGATTGTTGCGCGAAGCGGGCGCGGTAGGCGGCGCGGACCGCCTCGATCTTGGCGCGCGGCGGGCGGCCGAAGACGCTGACCACGCGAGAGGCCTCCTTCACCACGGCGCCTGTCCGGGGATCACGCCATTGCCCGGACGCGGCAATCACGGTCAGGCCGTCCGGGAAGGCGGGGGTGAGGGTGGTTGCCGCGAAATCGGACCAGGCGGCATCGGGCACGCTGCCGCCGAAGAACAGGGTCACGTTCTGCTGCGGCACAAGTCCGGCGGGGCAACTGGCGGCGCACCCGGCCAGCGCCAGCATGGAAGCCGCCGCGAGGCAGCTTCGGGCCAGGCGGCGCGAGGGAGAAATGTCACGCATGCGGCAGGGTCATCCCCACCGCGCTTCGGCGCGTTGACCCCATAAGACCTATGACCTATCCACGCGTAGTCTGACTTGCCACGCTGCGCCGCACAATCGCCGTTGGATCATTTCCGGTAAGGACCACATCAGTCACATGAACGATATCCGCGAAGCGCTGATGGTGGCCAGGGATAGCGGGGGCAAGCTCATCCGCCGCCCGGTCTCGCCGCATATCGGCATCTATCGCTGGCCGATCACCATGGTGGCGTCCATCCTGAACCGCGCCACGGGGATCGCGCTGTCCGCAGGGTCCCTGCTTCTTGTCTGGTGGCTGGTGGCTGCTGCTTCCGGACCGCAGGAGTTCGCCACCGTGCAGAGCTTCATCGCCTCGCCATTCGGCCTGCTGTTGCTGCTGGGATGGACGGCATCTTTGTTCTATCACCTGTTCGGCGGCATACGGCATCTGGTGTGGGACACCGGGCGCGGCCTGGACAAACCGGGCCTTAATCCGATGACCTGGGTGATCCTGGCGCTGACCGCGCTTGCCACGGCCGGGGTTTGGATCGCCGGCTATCTGATGATCGGGGTTTAGGGCGATGGGCGCGGGCCAGAGCACGAAGGCGAAGGCGGAAGCTGTGACGGTGATGCGCAGCCAGCTTGGCCGCGTGCGCGGGGCGGGCTCCGCCCATGCCGGCGTGCACCACTGGAAAGCGGAGCGGGTGACGGCGGTGGCGCTGGTGCCGCTGACGGTGTGGTTCGTTTTGGCCGTGCTCGCGCATCTTGGCGCGGATCAGCCGGCGGTGGCTGCCTGGGCGGGGCGTCCGCTGAACGCCGTGCTGCTGCTGGCGCTGATCGCGATGACGTTCCACCACATGCAGCTGGGCTTGCAGGTGGTGTGGGAGGACTACATTCACTCTCATGCGCGGCGCGGCGCCGTGGTGCTTGCCACGAAGGGCGCCTGCCTGCTGCTCGGGCTGTTTGCCGCCGTGGCCGTGCTGAAGCTCGCCGTCGCGGCGCATTGAATTTATCTACATGAATAAGGCCGGCCGATCCCTATGAACGCCATCTCCAAGCCAAGCCTGGGCGCCTACACGGTGATCGATCACACCTACGATGTGGTGGTGGTGGGCGCGGGCGGTTCCGGCCTGCGCGCCACGCTCGGCACGGGTGCCGCGGGCCTGAAAACAGCCTGCCTGACCAAGGTGTTTCCCACGCGGTCCCACACCGTGGCCGCGCAGGGTGGCATCGGCGCCTCGCTGGGTAATATGGGCGAGGATGACTGGCGCTGGCACATGTACGACACCGTGAAGGGGTCGGATTGGCTGGGCGACCAGGACGCCATCGAATACATGTGCCGGGAGGCGGCGCCGGCGGTCTACGAGCTCGAGCATTACGGCATGCCATTCAGCCGCACCGAGGACGGCAAGATCTACCAGCGGCCGTTCGGCGGCCACATGAAGGACTACGGCAAGGAACCGGCGATGCGCGCGTGCGCGGCGGCGGACAGCACCGGCCACGCGATGCTCCACACGCTGTATCAGCAGTGCCTGAAGCACGAGGTGGAGTTCTTCATCGAGTTCATCGCGCTCGATCTGATCATGGACGATGAAGGCGTGTGCCGCGGGGTGACGGCCTGGTGCCTGGAGGATGGCACCATCCACCGCTTCCGCGCGCAATTGGTGATCCTGGCCACCGGCGGTTATGGCCGCGCCTATCTGTCCTGCACCAGCGCCCACACCTGCACCGGCGATGGCGGCGGCATGGCGATGCGCGCCGGCCTGCCGACGCAGGACATGGAGTTTGTGCAGTTCCACCCGACCGGCATCTTCCCGGCCGGCTGCCTGATCACCGAGGGCGCGCGTGGCGAAGGCGGCTACCTGACCAATTCCGAGGGCGAGCGCTTCATGGAGCGCTATGCGCCGAGCGCGAAGGATCTCGCGTCCCGCGACGTGGTCAGCCGGTCCATGACGATCGAGATCAACGAAGGCCGCGGCGTGGGGCCGAACAAGGACCACATCCTGCTGCATCTGGAACATCTCGGCGCGGACCTGCTGCATGAGCGGCTGCCCGGCATTTCAGAGACCGCGCGGGTGTTTGCCGGCGTGGACGTCAACAAGTCGCCGATCCCCGTGCTGCCGACCGTGCACTATAATATGGGCGGCATTCCCACGAATTTCCGCGGCGAGGTGATCAACCCCACCCGCAATGATCCGGACGCGACCGTGCCCGGGCGCCAGCCATTCGGCACGAGCTCCTGGAAGAAG
>CAZZYR010000293.1:0-3835 GCA_964658235.1 uncultured Acetobacteraceae bacterium
CAGGCGATGCCGGACGCCGTCCAAAATCCATCCTGCCACACGCGCCCGCCCGCCCGCGCCACCCACGCCGGCGGCATCCAGTCATAGGAGCTGCCGTTCCATTCCCAATGCCCCGGCGCCAGCGTCATCCCCGCGCCCCCCTTGGGCTGCGCCGGCACCCGCGTCCCGGCCGCATCCTGCCGCAACGGCGGAACGGTAGGACACGTCATCACTACGCGCTTCGGTGGTGCGGGCGCCGCCTCCGTGCAACCCGCCACCACCACTGCCAGCATCAAAGCCCGCCAGCCCACCCGGTCAGCCAGCCGGCACCAGCACGCACACCGCCGCCTGCGCCGCCACGCCCTCGCCGCGCCCCGCAAACCCCAGCCGCTCCGTCGTCGTCGCCTTCACGGAAATCGCCTCCACCGCCACGCCCAGCAGCTCCGCCAGCCGCGCCCGCATCGCCGGCGCATGCGGCGTGATCTTCGGCCGCTCGCAGATCAGCGTCACATCCGCGTTCGCCAGCACCCCGCCCCGCGCCGCAATCCGCGCCGCCGCATGCCGCAGGAACCGGGCGCTGTCGGCATCCTTCCACTCTCCCTCGGTGGGCGGGAAATGCCTTCCGATATCGCCCTCCGCCAGCGCGCCATAGATCGCGTCGCACAGCGCGTGGATGCCCACATCCGCATCCGAATGCCCGTCCAGCCCGAATTCGCACGGCACCGTCACCCCGCACAGGATCATCGGCCGCCCCGCTTTCGTCACATGCACGTCGAACCCGGTCCCCACCCGCGGGATCATCGGTGCCGACAGCACCCTCTCAAGCCGGGCCGCATCGCTCGCAATCGTCAATTTCACATTCTCCTCGTGGCCCTCCACCAGTGCCACGTCATGCCCCGCCTGCTCCAGCAGCCACGCATCGTCCGTCGCCGCCGGATCCGCCATCTGCCGATGCGCCGCCAGCAAGGTCGCAAAATCGAACGCCTGCGGCGTCTGCGCCCGGAACAGCCCCGCCCGCGGCACCGTGCCCTTGATCACCCCGCCATCCCCGCGCTTCAGCGTATCCGCCACCGCCACCGCCGGTATCGCGCCCTTGAACCGGCCCAGCGCCGCCAGCAGGGCAGGGACCGTGCTCGCGGGCACATACGGCCGCGCCCCATCATGCACCAGCACCACATCCGGCTTATGCGCCACCAGCGCCTCCAGCCCCGCCCGCACACTGTCCTGCCGCGTGGCGCCCCCCGGCACCACCGGCAGATGCGCCAAACCCTCCAGCGCCGCCCCCACCGCCGCCGCATCCCCCACCGGCTGCAGCACGCTCACATGGCTCAGCAGCGCTTCCGCCGCCCACCGCAGCACCGGCCGCCCCCCAATCGACGTGAACTGCTTCGCAACCGCCCCCCCAAACCGGCTCCCCGACCCCGCCGCCACAAGTATCCCAGCAACCCGCATCCCCCCGATGTGCGCGACCCATGCGCCGTCCGCAAGCGCAGCAAGCAAGATCACCATCAAGGATACCAAGAACACCAAGAAGATAGCTTCAGGTCGCACGATCACCTGAATGCCCCGTCCCTCGTCACGCCCCGCCTTCCTTCTTGGTGTTCTTGGTGTCCTTGGGTGGATCCTCTTCCTTGCCCAACCTCACACCACGACGAATGTTCACGCCCCCGTGACTTCGCATTGCAACATGCCCGCAATCTGACTACGCTGCCTAAATCATGGGCAATGCACTTTCCGCCATCACCCTAGCCCCCGGTGTCACCATAGACACCCCGGTCATCCTCGCCCCGATGTCCGGCGTCACGGACCTCCCCTTCCGCCGCCTCGCCAAGCGCCTCGGCACCGGCATGGTCGTCTCCGAAATGATCGCCTCCTGGGCCATGCTGCGGGAAAACCGCAACACCCTCCGCATGGCCGCGCTGGACGAAGGCACCGGCCCCCGCGCCATCCAGCTCGCCGGCTGCGAACCCGCCGCCATGGCCGAAGCCGCCCGCATCTCCGCCGATCTCGGCGCGGAAGTCATCGACATCAATTTCGGCTGCCCCGTCCGCAAGGTCGCCGTCGGCCAGCAGGCCGGCTCGGCCCTCATGCGCGACGAAGCCGCCGCCGCCCGCATCCTGGAAGCCACCGTCCAGGCCGTCCCCATCCCCGTCACCCTCAAGATGCGCATGGGCTGGGACCACCAGAGCCTCAATGCCCCCCGCATGGCCCAGATCGCCGAGGCCAGCGGCATCCGCATGGTCACCGTGCACGGCCGCACCCGCCAGCAATTCTACACCGGCATCGCGGACTGGGATTTCGTCGCCAGCGTCAAGCAGGCCGTCCGCATCCCGGTCATCGTCAACGGCGACATCAACACCGTGCAGGACGCGGCCCAGGCCCGCGCCCGCTCCGGCGCGGACGGCGTCATGGTCGGCCGCGCGTGTTATGGCCGCCCCTGGTTTCCCGCCCAGGTTGCACATTTCTTGAGCACCGGCCGCGCGGCGCCGGAGCCGGACCTGGCCGCCCAGCACGCCATCCTGCTGGAGCATTACGCCGCCATGCTCACCCATTTCGGCACCGAAGCGGGCCTCCGCCTCGCCCGCAAACACGTCGCCTGGTACTCGAGCGGCCTCCCCGGCTCCGCCGATTTCCGCGCCACCGTCATGAAGCTGACGGACGCACCCGCCGTCATCGCCCTGATCGGCCGCTTCTACGCCCCACTCATCGAAGCCGGCGCCGTCCGCCCCACCGCTTCGCCCGAACCCGTCGAACACGATCTCGCCGCATGAGGCTCCCTCTCGCCCGCGCCCGCGCCAAACTCGCCGTGGTCAGCTCCGCGCCGGACCCCGCCGCCATCCTCTCCGCGCTGCCCGTCCCCTGCATCCTGATCGATGCCGCCCTCGGCTTCCGCGCCGCGAACCCCGCCGCCGAGCAATTCTTCGCCCTCTCCATCAGCCAGCTCCGCAACCTGTCCCTGCCGGACCTGATCTCCGCGGACAGCCCCCTCTTCGCGCTCATCGAACAGGTCCGCGGCGGCGAAGTCATGGTCAGCGACCACGATCTGAATTTTGACAGCCCCCGCCTGCAGCGACGCGGCGTCACCGTCCAGGGCACGTGCGTCCCGGAAGATCCCGGCTGCGTCCTGCTCACCTTCCAGGACGAATCCCCCGCCCGCGCGCTGGACCGCCAGCTCAATTTCCGCAGCGCCGCCCGCTCCGTCGCCGGCATGGCCGCCATCCTCGCCCACGAGGTCAAGAACCCGCTCTCCGGCATTCGCGGCGCCGCCCAACTGCTCGAACACACCGTGGGTGACCTGGACCGCGAACTCGCCGTGCTGATCCGCGACGAAGCGGACCGCATCCGCGCGCTGGTGGACCGCATGGAGGCGTTCGGCGAAAAACCCATCGTGCGTGACGCGGTCAACATCCACCGTGTCCTCGAACACGTCCGCCGCCTCGCCCATTCCGGCTTCGCCGCCCACCTCCGAATCACCGAACTCTACGATCCCTCCCTGCCGCCAGTGCTCGGCAACCGTGACCAGCTCGTCCAGGTCATGCTCAATCTCGTCAAGAACGCCGCCGAAGCCCTCGCCCCGGATGGCGAGATCACGCTCATCACCGCCTATCAGCACGGCGTCCGTGTCGCCGTGCCCGGCACAAAGCGCCGCATGCATTTGCCGCTGGTCGTCACCGTGCGCGACAACGGCCCCGGCATCCCGGAGGACCTGCGCGAAAACCTGTTCGATCCCTTCGTCACCACCAAACCCACCGGCAGTGGCCTGGGCCTTGCACTGGTCGCCAAGATCGTCGGCGAGCACGGCGGCCTCATCGAAGTGGACAGCCATCAGGGCCGCACGGAGTTCCGTGTGTTCCTG